>NZ_JBQCMF010000021.1:0-78099 GCF_051965295.1 Arthrobacter sp. SAFR-023
TTGAGTTCGGCTTTGGCGAGTTCGATTTCCTGCCGCATCAGGGTGGACAGGTCACGGGTGACATCGCCCAGGAGGTCACCGAGGGAGGTGGTATCGGCCTTCGCGTGCGCAGCCGTCTGCGGGGTATCGGGTATCTGGCTGCTCACAGGGGACGACCCCCACCCTGAACATAGGGATCGTCGATGTCCCGCAACGATCCCGCCGAGGAGGAGCCGGTTGGAAGCGACTGCGTGGAAGCGGGTCCCGTGCCCGAGATGCTCGGCTCGCCGAAGGCGGGTTCGCCGAGGCTGGCCTGGTCATAGAAGGGCTCGCCTACGCCGGTCGTTACTGTGTTCTCCGTTGTGGCTAGCCGGGCCGGTTGCGGCGAAGCGGTGCCGGTGACGGTGCGCGTGTCCGGGGCGCCTGCCTGCAGGCTGCGGCCCAGGCGTCCGGCAAGCAGGCCCGCGCCAGCCGCGACGAGCAGGAAAGTGCCGGGGCGCTGGCGGGCGAAGGACTTCACCTCGTCCAGCAGTGAGCCCGGGTCCCGGTTATCCAGCCAGGACGCGACCGACTCGGAGCGGTCCGCGGCCTGCCGGATCAGGTCCGCGGCCACGCCCTGCTGGTCCGGTGCGTCGGCCATGGTGCGCAGCTGCGAGGAGATGGTGCGGATACCCTCGGCGGCCTTCGTCTGCTGCGTGCCGGCCTGGCTGGCCAGGTCCGACTTCGCCTGGTGCAGCAGGTCCTTGGCGCTGTTCTTCGCCTCGTACGCGACGTTCTTCGCCTCGGTCTTGGCCGTCCCGGCAACGTTCTGGGCGGCAACTTTAGTCTCGCCGGCAACGTTCGCGGCCTCTTCCTTCGCCACGTCCTTCTTCGAGGAGCCATCGTCCTGATAGCCAGCGGTGCCCGTGTAATCACCCGTGTAGTCGGCGGTGTCCAGGCCGGGAGCGGACACCCCGGTGCCGTATGCGTTCTCGGTCATCGTTGCTCTCTTTCCTTGAGGATGAGGAACCAGCGGTGCTGGATCGGCAGCAGTCCTGGCTACCCAGAAATAGTAAGCACACTTGCTAATTTATCCGCAAGCCCAAAGGTCGGTTCCACGAAAATTGATAAGTATGCTTGCCAAAAACTTGCTAAGCATGCTTATTGTATTCGGGTGCAGCGTCCTGCAGGCAGGCGTTGCGAACCCGAAACATCTGAAATCCAAGGAGACGCATGCTCACCACGGAAACATCGATGACCTGCTGCAGCGCAACGGAAGCGTTCTTTCTGCAGACGGGGACAAGATCGGGTCAGTAGGCCACGTCTAAGCCGACGACGCCGATGGCCAGCCGACCTGGGTGACGGTCAAGACCGGCCTGTTCGGAACCTCCGAATCCATTGTCCGGCTGCAAGGCGCCCGCCTTGAAGGCAGCGACGTTGTGGTTCCCTACACCAAGGACCAGGTCAAGGACGCGCCCAGGGTGGATACGGACGGCCACCTCGAGCCGTCGGTAGAGGACCGGCTCTTCGGCCACTACGGCCTCGACGGACACCAGAACTACACGGAAACGGGAACCCGCGGAGACGCAGGCTACCCCGGTACGGGCAATGCCACCTTTAGCGACACCCGGTCCGGCACGGCTGATGCCACCGGGACGGTTGGACGTGACACGTCCGGGCCCACCACGGATGACGCGATGACCCGCTCCGAGGAGCGCCTGAACGTCGGCACGGAAACGCAGGCCGCCGGGCGCGCCAGGCTTCGTAAATACGTGACCACGGAGAACGTCACAAAAGACCGTTCCGGTCCAGCGCGAAGAGGTCCGGATCGAGCGGGAACCCATCACGGAGGCGAACCGGGGTGCGGCCCTGTCCGGGCCCGATATCAGCGAGGAGGAACACGAGGTGACCCTCCACGAGGAACGCCCCGTCATCGAGAAGGAAACCGTCCCGGTCGAGCGGGTCCGTCTCGACAAGGAAACGGTGACGGACGAGGTGACCGTCGACGAGGAAGTCCGTAAGGAACGCATCGAAACCGACGGCATCGACGACGTGCGGCGATAGCAGATAGCAGGCAGCAGGAAACCGTGAAAGCTGCATCCCCCTTACGGCAGGTCAATGTTTGTCAGTTCCGACCGTTTGCCGCTTGGCTCCTCGACCAGGACCAGCGAGCCCACCTCGGGGCAGTAGTACTTGTGCTCCCGCGAGTTGAACTCCAGCGGCGTCCAGTCGTCCACCTTCACGCAGTCCTTGTAGGTGCCCATTTTCGTCGTGACGGTCTGGCCTGTGGCGATCGTATCCCGTATGTCTTCCGCATGCCCCAGGTAGTACTCCTGCCGGTAGGTGTCGCCCACGCGCTGTTCGGCCTTCATCCAGATGCCGGCCTTTGCCCCATCCTGCCCGTGGAGAAAACTGCCGGAATGATCCTGCAGTTTGCCGTCCTTGTAGTTATCCACTTCCTCGCCGAAGTACCAGACATCGCCGTTCTTGTGCTGTGCCAAGTAGTCCTTGGTCTCTTCGACGAGCTGCCCATTCTTGAATTCCCGGTCCAGGTAGATGATTGTTTCGACGCCCTCAATGACCCGCTTCTCCGGCAGGATCTCAATTTCGATCCTGTCCCCGCCCGTCCCGTAGGTCATTTTCTTGCCGATCGGAAGGGCGAAGTACTTGTTGGTGATTTTCGTCGTGAAGTCCGCCGGGGTGATCTGCGGATTGTAGTCGGCAGCCCTGCTTCTCAAATTATTGAAGTAAAAAAATGCCGCCCCGCCAGCAACCAGCAGCAGGACGATGATCCCCAGAATGATGGTTCGTGGCTTCATTTCCGGCCCCACTCCTCATTGAGTAGAAACTCTTTGCCGGTCCGGAGCGCTTTGCTTGCCGGGCCCACAGCAAAAAGGTAGCCCTGTCGGGCCCCCGGGGGACAGGGACAGCCGCGATTTCCTAGCTGCGGGCGGCCTCCGCCACCCGTTCGCCGTTGAAGTATTCGAGCTGCCAGCCGTCCACGGCGTGATGGTGGGCAAGGTTGAGCACGGCGTTGTCGATGCTTGCGAGGGTGCTCCCGACGGCGCGGCTCAGGGTCAGGCGGAGAAGCGTTCCGTGGGCCACGACCAAAACGCGGCGTCCGCGGAACTCCTCGGCCAGGGCCTCCAGGGCGGCAAGGCCCCTGGAGCCCGCTTCGTCGTCGCTTTCCGCCCCGCGGAAGCCGCCGGGGATGCGCAGTGCCTCCAGTTCCGGGCCTGCCTGAAGGCCCTCCGCGGGCCCGAAGCTGCGCTCGGCGAGCTCCGGCACACGCCGGGCCACCGTAAGTCCGAGGCCGGCAGCGATCAGGTCTGCAGTTTCCGCTGCACGGCTCAATGGCGAGGACACCACGGTGTCCCACGCCTGCCCGGACAAAACGGCGATGGCGTCGCGCGCCTGGCCACGGCCGACGTCGTTCAGCGGAATATCGCTGGATCCCTGCAGCCGGCGCTGCGCATTCCAGTCTGTCTGGCCATGGCGGATGAGGGCGAACGTCGTGATGGTCATGCCTTCCATTGTGCCCGAGAGGCTCAGGACCTTTCCCTTCCGAGGTACGGAGTTTTTGTGCAGATAATGGGCGTTCAGGGCCATTTTGAGCCCATTATCTGGACAAAAACTCGCGAAGAGGGGCTCTCACCGCGCCACCCGACCATGGTCCAATAGGAGGGTTAGACCGGCTGCCCGAGTCCGACCGCGGCCTCGGCCATATGGAAGGAAGCACATGACCGATCGCCAGGACCATCCTCCGGTTCCCACGCCCGGAAGTTCCCAGGGTCTGGACCGCAAAATTGAAGGTGGCTGTCCGGTTGCCCATGACAGCGCGACCTCGCACGGCAGCGAGAGCGAGAACCCGGCGATCGACTCGCCGCAGCCGAAGGCGCACCGCCCCCGCACGAACGCGGACTGGTGGCCGAACCAACTTGATCTCTCGGTGCTCCACGCGAACCACCCGGCAGGCAACCCGCTCGCCCCCGGCTTCAGTTATCGGGAGGAGTTCCAGAAACTCGACGTCGAGGCGCTGAAGCGGGACATCATTGAGGTCCTGACCACTTCGCAGGACTGGTGGCCGGCGGATTTCGGCCACTACGGCGGTCTGATGATCAGGCTGAGCTGGCACGCTGCCGGCACCTACCGCGTCCACGATGGCCGCGGCGGTGCGGGGGAGGGCAGCCAGCGCTTCGCCCCGCTGAACAGCTGGCCGGATAACGCGAACCTGGACAAGGCCCGGCGGCTGCTGTGGCCGGTGAAGCAGAAGTACGGCCAGAAGGTCTCGTGGGCCGACCTGCTGGTCCTCGCGGGCAACGTCGCCCTGGAGTCAATGGGCTTCAAGACCTTCGGTTTCGCCTTCGGCCGTGAGGACGTGTGGGAGCCCGAGCAGATCTTCTGGGGACCCGAGGACACCTGGCTGGGCGACGAGCGCTACATCGGCGAGGGCAATATGGCGGAGGATGTGGGCTCCACCGAGATGGGCCTGATCTACGTCAACCCCGAGGGCCCGATGGGCAACCCGGATCCCAAGCTCGCTGCAGAATTCATCCGCGAGACCTTCAAACGGATGGCGATGAACGACGAAGAGACCTTCGCGCTGATCGCCGGCGGGCATACGTTCGGCAAGACCCACGGCGCCGGCGATGCTGACGCGCGCGTGGGCCCCGAGCCCGAGGCCGCGAACCTGGAGGAACAGGGTCTGGGCTGGATCAGCACGCACGGCAGCGGCAGGGGAGGCGACACAATCACTTCCGGGCTGGAGGTCACCTGGACCGACCGGCCGACGGAGTGGAGCAACCGCTTCCTGGAGATCCTGTTCGAGTACGAGTGGGAGCTGACCAAGAGCCCGGCGGGCGCCAACCAGTGGGTGGCCAAGGACGCCCCGCAGATCATCCCGGACGCGCACAATCCGGAGAAGAAGCACCGGCCGACCATGCTGACGACGGACCTGTCATTGCGCTTCGATCCCGCTTACGAGAAAATCGGGCGCCGTTTCCTGGAAAACCCAGACGAGTTCGCGGTGGCCTTTGCCAAGGCCTGGTACAAACTGCTGCACCGCGACATGGGGCCGGTCGGCCCGCACCTGCTCGGACCCTGGATTCCGGAACCGCAGCTCTGGCAGGACCCGATCCCGACGGCGGACCACGAGCTGATCGACGAAGAGGACATCGCGGCCCTCAAGGCCCAGCTCCTGGACTCGGGCCTCTCCGTCTCCCAGCTCGTCACCACGGCATGGGCAGCGGCCTCCACCTTCCGCAAGACTGACAAGCGCGGGGGCGCCAACGGCGGCCGCATCCGCCTGGAGCCCCAGCGCGGCTGGGAGGTGAACCAGCCCGGAGAGCTGGAGGCTGCGCTGCAGGCGATCGAGGGGGTGCAGCAGCAGTTCAACAGTGGCCAGAACGGTGGCAGAAAGGTTTCGCTGGCGGACCTGATCGTCCTCGGCGGCTGCGCGGCCGTGGAGAAAGCCTCGAGCGACGCGGGCTTCAACGTTTCTGTGCCGTTCCGGCCCGGCCGGGCCGACGCCTCCCAGGACCAGACCGACGTCGAGTCCTTCCAGTACCTGCAGCCGCGGGCGGACGGGTTCCGCAACTACGTTCGCCCCGGCGAGAAGCTTCCACCCGAAACCCTCCTGCTTGATAAGGCTTACCTGCTGGATCTCTCCGCACCGGAGATGGCCGTGCTCATCGGTGGCATGCGGGCCCTCGGCGGCAACGTGGGCGGCTCCGCGCATGGTGTGCTCACCGACCGGCCCCAAGTCCTGACGAACGACTTCTTCGTCAACCTGCTCGCACCGGGCACCCGGTGGAAGGCTTCGGAGGCGGAGGAGAACGTCTACGAGATCAGCGATGTGGCTACGGGCGAGCTGAAGTGGACCGCCACGCCGGTCGACCTGGTCTTTGGCTCCAACTCCCAGCTCCGGGCGCTGGCCGAGGTTTACGCGAGCGACGACGCCAGGGAGAAATTCGTCAACGACTTCGTCGCGGCGTGGGTGAAGGTCATGGAGCTCGACCGTTTCGACCTGCGCTGACCCAGTCACCAGGGGCCGGCTGCATCTGACCGCCGTCGTTCTTTAAGGGGGGAACTAGGGGAAGTACGACGCCGGCCGGTCACCTTTTGCGGTGACCGGCCGGCGTCGGCGGTTCTAAAGTAAAACTATTCCGGCAGGCGCTTCGGCCGGTGGTCGGCAATCAGCCCGCTGGCCATGTGCCGGGCGCGGCCGGCCGCCCCTCTGTCACCCTCGGCGGCGGCAATGATCGAGCCCTTCATGAGGATGTGCCAGGAGAGGGCGAACGCCTCGGAGTCCTCCAGGCCAGCTTCGTCGGCGAGGAGCCGCACCTGTTGCCGGATCCGGCCCAGGTACTCGATGCTCGCCTGCCCCAAGGGATGCGTTGCCCCCATCTCCAGGAGCACCTTGACGAAGGAACACGCTTCGAAGTCATCGTCCTGGAACCACTGATCGTAAACGTCGAAGATGGCCAGCAACTGGTTCTCAGGGTTATCGGCCCTGCTTCGGGCTTCCGGGACAACGGATCCGAGCATCCACAGCTCGTCGCGGCGCTTCAAAAAAGCCAGCGCCACGTCGTCCTTCGACGGGAAATGCCGGTAAAACGTCGCCTTGGCGACGCCCGATACACGGATCAGCTCATCGACGCCCACATCACGGATTCCCCGGTGGGAAAACAAGTCGTAAGCGGTGACCACAATACGGGTACGGACATCATCAGGATTCTCAAGGTTGTCTGCGACTGTCCTCATGCCAGGAAATTCTACCTTTCCGGTGCCACATTCGGCCGGGGGAGGGCCGATCGCCGTCGAACTTTGGAGTTTTTGTCCGCGTATCGCGGCCTGCGGGCCGTTTAGCGCCCATTATCTGCACAAAACTCCGAAGGCGAGCCCCGCCTAGGCCGTCGCTTCGTCTTCCAGGTTGGGATCAGCTTCCACGTCGGGGTCAACAGGCGTGTGATCCGTCTGGGCTGATTCGATGAGCTGCGTCATGGCCACGTGGATGTCTTCGGCCTGGGCGCGGGTGAGGCCGAGCTTGGCGAGCATGGTGCCGGGCACTCCCAACGCCTTGTCGCGGAGAGCGGTTCCTTCGGGGGTCAGGCCCACCGCGAGGGAGCGTTCATCTCCGGGAACGCGCCGGCGGGTGACATATCCCAGGGCTTCGAGCCGCTTGAGCAGCGGCGACAGGGTGGCCGGGACCAGGAGAAGGGCGTCGCTGATTTCCTTGACGGAACGCGGGCTCTTCTCCCACAGCGCGAGCATCACCAGGTACTGCGGGTGGGTCAGGTTCAGCTCCTGCAGCACAGGCCGGTAGGCGCCGACGACGGTGCGCGAGGCGACAGCCAGCGCGAAGCAGAGCTGCCGCTCGAGCAGGAGGTCCTCGTCGCTCCCTGAAGGGGAAGTCATGAAGCCATGATATCGAAGTGCCTACGGGAACATGGCGAGGAACAGGAACGCGGCGAACAGGACCAGGTGGATGGAGCCCTGCAGCCGCGTGGCGCGGCCGGGCACAACCGTCAGTGTTCCCACGATGACAGTCAGCAGGAAGAGGACTATCTGCGTACCGCCTAGCCCAAGCGTCAGCGGCCCCGGCAGCCAGATGCTGGCGATGGCGATCGCGGGAATCGTCAGGCCGATGCTGGCTATCGCCGAGCCGTATGCCAGATTAAGGCTGATCTGGATCCTGTTCCGCGAGGCGGCCCGGGAGGCTGCGAGGCCCTCCGGCAGCAGGACCAGGAGGGCGATGATCACGCCCACGAAGGACTCCGGGATCCCGGCACGGCTGACGCCCGCTTCGATCACCGGGGACACAGTTTTGGCCAGCCCGACGACGGCGACCAGCGCCGCGCACAGCAACGCCAGGCTGGTGTAGGTGGCCCGGTTGGTGGGTGCGGGGCCGTGCAGGTCGTCGTCGCCGTCCCCGGGGGACAGGACGGGAAGGAAAAAATGGCGGTGGCGGACGGTCTGGGTCAACACAAACACGCCGTAGAGCGACAGCGAGGCCACGGCGGCGAAGCCCAGCTGCAGGGGTGAAAACTCAGGTCCGGGCCGCGACGACGTGAAGGTCGGCAGGACCAGCGTCAGGGTAGCCAGCGTGGTGACCACGGCCAGGGCGGCACCCGCTCCCTCCGGGTTGAACCGGGGGATGCCGTATCTGCGGGCGCCCACCAGCAGGGCTATGCCGACGATGCCGTTGGCCGTGATCATGACGGCGGCGAAGACGGTGTCCCGTGCCAGGGAATGGCTTCCCTCGCCGCCGGACGCGATCAGCGTGACGATGAGGGCCACCTCGATGACGGTGACGGCGACCGCGAGGACAAGCGAACCGAAGGGCTCGCCGACGCGCTCAGCCACCACTTCGGCGTGATGCACCGCCGACAGGACGGCGCCCATCAGGACCACCGCGATGGCGGTGGCCAATACCGGGCCGGGAGAAACTCCCCAGGTCACGGCCAGCACGATCAGGCCGACGACGGGAACGACGGCGGTCCAGGATGATCGGAGCCGGGCCAGCACAGCGCTATCTTCTCAGTGCTGGCCCTTCAGAGCTAGCCCTCTGGTACTAGCCTTCACACTCCGAGCAGTACTTCTTGCCGTCCTTTTCCCGCGCGAGCTGGCTGCGGTGGTGGACCAGGAAGCAGGACATACAGGTGAACTCGTCCTCCTGCACCGGAACAACCTGGATCAGCAGCTCTTCGTGCGACAGGTCGGCGCCGGGAAGGTCGATGCCTTCGGCGGTGTCGGCCTCTTCGACATCAAGCAGGGCAGTCTGCGATCCGCCCTGCCGGGACTGGATGGCCTCCAGGGATTCGTTGGCCGGCTGGTCCTCTTGGGCCACGCGAGGGGCGTCGTAGTCAGTTGCCATGGTTTTTACTCCTTCGGCTGAGCGCCGGACGACGCTCTTTCGCAGGACTCAACGAGTGGGCGCCGCCAGGTATTCCCGGTAACCGGGGACGGGTCAAGGTCCCCAAAGTTTAGAGGATAATTTCGCGGGTCATGCCGAATGGAACCTGCTCGGAAAGCGTGGCGGTGTAGCTTCCGGGCCTGTTGCGCGTGACGATGATGCCGTGCGTTCCGGTGAGCATGGCCGCTTCCTGGAGATCCTTGACGGCTGCATCGAGCCTTTCATCGAGGATCTGGCGGTGGTCTACGTGGATGTCGATGGTAGTGGTGGTGCTGGGCATGGATGTCCTTTGGGGTGTAAAAATTTTGGGGCTGATTCAGAGTTTTGGGCCGCGAGCGAATCGGCGGCGAGGAGCGCTCCGGGACCGCTGCGAACGCAGCGTCTATCGGACGACGCCTGTATGGGCGGCCTGTAGGCCGCTGGTGCACCGCCCCCACGGGCTCTGATGGAAGCCTGTCCACGCGCATGGTCTCGCGTGCATCATGTTCGGTGCTCTGCGAAAAATTAGACCCTGCGGTCAAAACTCTGTCAAGCCTCGGGACCCTAGCCCCCTTCCCGCACTGCCTCTGCGATCCTCCGTGCTGCCTGCACAACGACGGCGCCGTGGTCCTGGCCCGGCGAGCCGGTGACCCGGGCCAGGGGCATGGCGAGGCAGACGGCCGCGATGATTCCCTCCTCTGTCTGCACGGGTGCGCTGATGGACCCGAGGCCGGGCGTGCGGGAGCCGACCGATTCGATCCAGCCCGCCGAAGCCAGCTCCGCCAGCACTTCGTCGTCGGCGGCGAGGAGCCGGCCGCTGGAGCCGGCGGGCAGGGGGAGCCGCGAACCCGGCGGCAGGGTGGCGCGCAGTTCGTGCCGGCTGTCCGCGCTGAGGAGGCATACCCTTTCGTCACCACGCCGGACCCAGAGTTGTGCGCTTTCGCCGGTGCTGTCGCGGAGTTCGTGGAGCACGGGCAGGGCGGCGTTCTCCAGGGCCGAACGGACGAACCGCTGGCCCAGGCGGAAGGTGCCGCTTTCAGTCCTGCGGAGGAAGCCGTAATCCACCATCTGCAGGGCCAGCCGGTGTGCGGTGGACAGGGACAGGCCGGTCCGCCGGGACAGCTCACTGGCTGACACGGCGGACCGACCCACCGCGTCGAGGATCGCGGCGGCACGCTCCAGCGTGCGGTTGCTTCCGTTCTGTTCAGTAGGCGGCATGTGGCCAGCTTATGACGCCGGCTCAGCCCTTGGCGGCCAGCGACTCCGCCATGAACTCGGCAACCACCTTCTGTGATATCGCCACGTCCAGAACGAACACGCCGTCGTCGTGCGTGGCCAGCCAGCCCTCAAGCTGCCCCAAATCGGCAAGGGTCTGGGCCTTGATTCCGTCGGCACCCAGGGCGCGTCCGACGGCGGCAAAGTCCACCTCGTCGATCAGCATTGCCTGGTCGTGAAGCCCCTTTGCGGCGTACTGGTGCAGCTCCGCGCCGTACGCCGAGTCGTTGAGCACGACGACGACACCCTTGCGGGTGGCCCGGAGGAACGTCTCGAAGTCGGACAGTCCCATCAGGCCGCCGCCGTCGCCGCTGACCAGGACGGTGGTGCGTTCGGGCCGGGCAACGGAGACGCCCGCGGCGGAGCCGAAGCCGAGCCCGATGGACTGGAAGGCAGTCCCCACCAGCACCATGGCGTGCGGGTCCGGGACGGAGAGGTACATCGGCGCCCAGCCGATGAAGTGCCCGCCGTCCATGACCACGGATCGTTCGGCCGGCAGGATCCGGTCCAGGGCAGCGACGACGGCGCGCGGGTTGAGCCGGCCGTCCGCCCCGAACTCGACAGGGTCCTCCACCGGGCTGGACGAACGGAAATCCGGTCCCGACACTTCGGGGACAGCATCCCGCCAGGTCGGCGATGCCGCGGCCGGCACCCTTTCCAGCAGTCCCTCGGCGAACGGCAGGATGTCCGCGCGGACGTATTCAGCGCCGGCGTTCTGCCCGGAGTCGGGTTCGTTGTCGAGGCGGATGATCCTGGCGTCTGCCGGGAACAGTGTTCCGTACCGGGTCTGGAACGTGTTGAGGCTTGCCCCGACCACCAGGACGAGGTCCGCCTGGCGTGCGACGTCGAGGCGGTGGCTGCGGGTGAAGCCGCCGGCGATGCCGAGATCCCACTCACTGCCGAACGCGTTGGCGGCCATCGCGGAGGTCATGAAGAGGGCGCCGAGCCGGTCGCCCACTTCCCGCAGCGGGGCCGCTGCACCGGCCAGAAGTACGCCGCGCCCGGCCAGGATGAGCGGCCGCTGCGCCGAGGCGAGCTGTTCCGCCACCCGGTCCAGATCGTCAGCTGCCGCCGGCCACGCGGGTTTGGCCGGAAGGGGTTCAAGCGGCGCCGGGGCCTGCAGGGGAGCCGTGGCGAGGTCGTAGGGAATGGCGAGCACCACCGGCTGGACTGTCTGCAAAGCGAGGTCGAATGCTCGGTGGGTCATTGCGGCGGCGTTGTCCGGGCGGGCCACCAGTGTGGTGACGCCGGCGGCTTCGGCCGCCTTGGCCTGGTCGATGTCGAACGGCCGGCGGCCGCTGGCCGGGGCATCTCCGACGACGAACACCAGCGGAATGCGGGCCAGCCGGCCTTCGGCAAGCGTTGTGAAGGCATTGGTGAAGCCGGCGCCGTAGGTGGTGGAGGCCGCCGCCACGCCGCCGGTGGCGCGGTGGTAGGCATCGGCCATGGCAACGGTCGCGGCCTCGTGGCGGGCCGACGTGAAGGGGAAGCCGCGGCGTGTGAGCCGGCTGATGAGGTGGGCGTTGCCGTTGCCCATCAGCCCGAACAGGTGTCCCGCGCGTTCCGCCAGGACATCGGCGACGGCCGCCGAGACGTGGCCCTCATCAGGAAGTCCGGGCGCCGAGGCGCTTTGCCATGAGGTGGCTGAGGTGGTGGTCACTGGCTGTCCTTGCGTTCGTGGGGTGGGAACTGGTCAGGCCGGCTGCGCCGCGGTAGCGGCGTCCCGGTGCCTCAGCGTAAGTGCGGCGTACGTTGCAGCGTTCTGCCGGCAATGCTCGATCTCCTCCGGGGTGAGGGCCCGGCGCACCTTGGCCGGTACGCCCGCCATGAGCGAGCCTGGCGGCACCTCGGTCCCCTCGAGGACCAGCGCGTTGGCCGCCACCAGGGAGCTGGCGCCGATAATGGCGCCGTTCAGGACCGTGGCATTCATGCCGATGAGTGCCCCGTCGCCCACCGTGCAGCCATGCAGCACCGCGCCGTGCCCCACGCTGACGTGGTTGCCCACGCGTGCAGGGTAGCCGGGGTCGGCATGGACGACGGCGGTGTCCTGGAGGTTGCTGCCCTCGCCAAGGCTGATCTCCTCCATGTCCGCCCGGATGACGGCGCCGTAGAAGATTCCCGTTCCGGCGCCGATGGTGGCGGACCCGACGACCGTGGCGGTGGGCGCTACCCACGCGTCGCCAGAGATCTGTGGGGAGCGGCCGCCTACGGCCAGGATGTTGTCTGTCACGATGGACCTTTCTTAGGTGAGGAAGGGGACGATCAGCGACGTCACGAAGAGCACCAGCGCCCCGCCGAGGCGGTTGGTGAGGGCCGCAAACGGCATCAGGTGCATGCGGTTCGCCGCGCTCAGGACGGAGACGTCGCCGCTGCCGCCGGTGTCCGCCATGACCAGCCCGGGCGTGATGGAGGCTTCGACGAAGTTGAACTTCACGAGCCAGCCGAGAAAGCCGGAGGTCAGGGTCGCAATGACGACGGTGCAGATGGTCAGGAGTATGAACAGGGGGTTGCTCAGCGAGGCGAGGACATCGGTGATGTCGATGTAGGTCAGGCTGACGCCCACCAGGAGGGCCGGGACCAGCACGGCGCCGATCAGGTCACCCCAGTCCGCTGTGGAGTCCTCCACGTCCTGGGGAAGCAGCCCGAAAATCTTGACGGCGGCTGCCGCAATGATGGCCCAGGCGTAGGGGTGCAGGCCGGGGAGGAATGCGGCCATCAGGTTGCCGAAGACGAAGAGGCTGCCGGCGATGAGAAGGCCCTTGCCGAGGGCGACGAAGGAGGAGGCGTCGCGCTTGGGCGGCAGGGTGAGCTCGTCGGAGCGGCCCTTGATCCGCATAAGCTGGCCATGGCCGTTGAAGCCGACGAAGAGCTGCTTCTTGCGCTTGCCCAGGCCGTTGTAGATGCCGGCGATGAGGATGCACACAACGTTGGCCATGACGACGGCGGACATCAGGTCACCCATGAAGGTGGCAGAGTCGCCGCCGGTGGCAGAGGCGTACATCTCGGACATGGGCAGGGCCCCGACACCCAGCCCGCCGGCCATGATGGGCGCGGCGATAAAGAGGATGCCTTCGATGAAGCCGAAGCCGGTGAGGGCGGCGATGAGCCCGACCAGGACGAAGGTGGCGATAAGGCAGCCCACGACGGGTACCGCAAAGCGCGGTCCTGCCTTCAGCAGGAGCGCACGGGGCATGCCGAGGATGGAGCCGGCGATGATGCCGACGACGAAGAAGTCCAGGAATCCGTGTCCGTCGATGAAGTTCTGCACCACGGTGACGAGGTTCTCGGGCATGAGGCCGAGGAAAGCCAGCGTGGCCGGAGCGAAGGTGCACAGGATTGTCGGCAGCCCGAAGTCGCGGACCACCGGGAACAGGTTGCCGATCCAGATGAAGAGGCCGCCGAGCAGGATGGTGGTGGCAAAGCCGACCACCATGGTGTCCGGAAGGTTTCCGGTGATTGCCGCTGCAAGGACGAGTCCGGCGAGGACGAGGTAGAGCGGGGCTGGAATGCTGGCGATCCTGAGCCGCAGGCGATCTTGACCCTTCTCGCGCATTGGCCGGTCCGTAGGTTCGATGGTGAGGTCCGTGGTACGTGAATTTGTAGACATCATTGTCCCCAAAACGTTTGGTGGGAAGACCGCCGCGGCGGCCTGTGGACGGGAGTTGAAGCAGTAAAAAGGGTTTTAGCGGGCGGGATCGAGGACGCCGGCCGCCGGGGAATGGGCGAGGACGTCGCGGGCGAGCCGTACAGCCTCGGCGAGGCGGTCCTCGTCGATGCCGGTCTGGTGTCCGGCGTCGTGGAGGTGCCGGACAAGCTCCTCGGTGGCGATGTTGCCGTGTGCGCCGGGGGCGAACGGGCAACCGCCGTAGCCGCCGAGGGCGGCATCGAATCGCACGACGCCGGTCTCCACTGCGGCGCTCGCGGTGACCAGCGCCTGGCTGTGAGCGTTATGCAGGTGCAGGTAGTACGTGAGGTCCGGTTCGGCGTCGCTGACGTGGTGCAGGCTGGCCATCACCTGTTCGGTGGGCGTGGTGCCCAGCGTGTCCGCGAGCCCGATGTCGGTGATGCCCATGTCCATGAACGCACGCACCACGCGCAGCAGGTAGGCCGGGTCGATCGCGCCCTCGAACGGGCAGGTGAAAGCGGTGGAGATGCCGGCGAAGAACCGCATTTCCGGGAACCCGGCCACGGCCGCGCCGAGGCTCGCCAGGGCGTCCTCGATGGCCTGGCCGGCGTTGGCGTTGCTGTGCGCCTGACTTGCGGAGGTGACCACCTGAATGTCGGTGGCTCCCGCCTCGACAGCCCGCTGGATGCCGCGGCCGTTGAGCGCCAGGCTGGTGTACGTGACCCCCGGAACTGCCGGCAGCGACGCGACTACCTCGGCGGCGTCGGCCATCTGCGGCACCCGCTTCGGGTTCACGAAGGAGGCGACCTCGATGCGCCGCAGTCCGGCGTCGACCAGTGCCCCGGCGATCTCCAGTTTGTGCGCAGTGGAGACGATGACGGCCTCGTCCTGGAGCCCGTCCCGCAGGAAGACGTCGGTTACTTCGACCCTCATTTCAGCGCACCTCCTGCAGTCCGAGGCCGGCGATCTCGTCTGCATTCATGCCGGCGAGCTCCTGCAGGACCTCGGCTGTGTGCTCGCCGAGTTCGGGGCCGACCCATTTGACCCGGCCCTCGTGGCCGGGGATCTTCGGCACGACGCCGGGGAACCGGATCAGTTCGGGCTCGTCCTCGATGACCACCTCGTGGGTCTGGATCATGTCGCGGGCCAGGTAGTGGCGGTCGACGGCGATGCTGGGGGCGTCGTAGACGGGACCGGCCGGCACGCCGGCGTCATCCAGCTTGTCGAGGACCTCGGTGAGGGGCATGCTGCCGGTCCAGGCAGAGATGGCGCCGTTGAGCTCTTCCTCCCGGGCGCCGCGCGCCTCCGTGGTGAGCAGGGTGGAGTCCTCGGCGAGGTCGTCGCGGCCGATGGCCCGCATGAGCCGGACGAAGACGGAGTTGGAGTTGCCGCCGATGACCACCTCGAGCTCGTCCTGGCAGGGATAGGAGCCGGTAGGTACGACGCCGGGCAGCGCGCCGCCGGTGCGCTGCCGGATCATGCCGTAGGCGTCATAGTCCGGGACCAGCGATTCGAGCAGGCTGAAGACCCCTTCATAGAGGGCGACGTCGACAACCTGGGAAGTTCCCGCCTCTAGTCCGCGGGCTTTCTGGAGCATGAGCATCAGGGCCCCGATGACGCCGTAGAGCCCGGCGACGGTGTCGCCCATGCTGGCCGCTGCACGGCCGGCCGGGCGGTCCGGCTCACCCGTGATGTAGCGCAGGCCGGCAAACGACTCAGCGGAGCTGCCGAATCCGGCGCGGTTTTTGTACGGTCCGGTCTGGCCGTAGCCGGAGATCCGGACCATGACCACCTCGGGGTTGAGTTCCTGCAGCACGTCCGGGCCGAGGCCCCACTTCTCGAGGGTGCCGGGGCGGAAGTTCTCGATGACCACGTCGCACTGGGCGGCAATCTTCTTGACAGCCTCGCGGCCCGCCTCGGAGCGGAGGTCCAGGGCCACCGACTTCTTGTTGCGGCCGATGGTGCGGAACAGCATGGAGGTGGTGCCGCGGGTCTTGCGCCAGTCGCGCAGTTCGTCGCCGCCCTGGGGCTTTTCGACCTTGATGACCTCCGCGCCGAAGTCACCGAAGAGGCGGGCGGCGAACGGCGCGGCGATAAAGCTGCCCAGCTCGAGCACGCGGATGCCGCGGAGGGGGAGGGCGTTGCCCTCGATGTGTAGTTCGTCAGTCATGTCATTCCTGCCTGCGCTCCTGGCGCTAAGTTTCACGAGTGCCCAGTTTCCCATTCTGTGGGAGGTGCTTGTCATTAGGCGGAGAAACCATAGCAGTAGGGTGTGACCTGTGCAACGGGCTCGTGGTACTTCTGTGTCCCAGGTGTACAAATCGCGGGCGGCCGCCGGGTTAGGCTGTTCCGTGCTTCATCTGAAACGCCTCGCGGTTCTCAGCCTTTTCGCGTTCTGCGCTATAACCGCGGGCGCGTTCTGGCTCTTGGGCATGGCCGATGCAGGCCTGCCCGGCGCGGGAGCGCACGCGGCCCAGCCGGCTCCGCCGCAGGCGGCGGGGAAGTTCGTGCCGCTGGCCGGTGGCAGTGCGCATGCCGTGAACATCACCAGGACTGTCGAACCGGGCTGGCTTGCCCGGACCGCGGTGCAGACCGGAATTCCTGCCCGGGCCCTCCGGGCGTACGTTGCCGCGGCCGGCATGGCCAATGCCGATGCGCCGGCATGCGGGATCGGCTGGAACACGGTAGCCGCCGTCGGGTTTGTTGAATCCGCGCACGGCGCCCTCGGCGGAGGCCACCTCACGGCTTCGGGAGACGTAAGCGGTCCGATCGTCGGCCCCGGCCTCAACGGGGACGGCTTCGCCGCCATTGCCGACACCGATGGCGGCGCGCTCGACGGCGACGCCCTCTGGGACCGCGCCGTGGGACCTATGCAGTTCATTCCCTCCACATGGAAGCTGGCCGGAAAAGACGCGAACGGTGACGGGGTTGCCGATCCGCACAACATCGACGACGCCGCCCTCAGCGCTGCCGGCTACCTGTGTGCCGGCGGCCGGGACCTCGCCTCGGACCAGGGCTGGACCGAGGCCATCTGGTCCTACAACCAGTCCGAGGCCTACCTGAAGCAAGTGGGCGAGCAGGCTGTTGGGTATGCGGAGCAGGCGGGGCCTACCAAGTAGGCCCAGCGCGCCTAACGGTGCGTCAGCAGGATGCCTCAGGCGCCCTGCCGGCTCACCATCTCATTGATCCAGATCGGGGCGAAAGGCGAGGTGCAGTTCGGCGGGGTGGGGTAATCCTTCAGGACTTCCAGCCGTTCACCGATGTCAATGGCCCGGGCCCGGTGGTCTGCGTGCTCGATGCCGATCTGCGCCAGGGTATGGTTCATCGCCCACTGCAATCGATCAGGGGCGTCTTTCATCTCCGCCTCGATGGTGTCCAGTAGCGCTGGCAGGTCCAGGCCCTCGGGCTTCTTCGCGACCCGCTCGGTGGTCAGCGCCCAGCCGGCGCTCGCGACCACCGGGTCGGGGTCGTCAGTCCAGGCGGTCCGCAGCTCTTCGGCGTGCGGGCTCTTCTTCACCACGTAGTTCACCAGCCAGTCATGCACCTTGGGTGCGCGTGCCTGGCGCAGCATGGCATCCAGTTCCTGCTGCTCGAAGGCCTTCGGCCGGCAGATCAGCAGTGACAGCAACCGCGCGGCGGTGTCATCCGTGGCCCACAGTTCACGGGCCAGCTCGTGTTGCGTCTTCAGCCGCTTCGCGACCGCCCGCAACGCGGACAGGTTCACGCCGTGGTCGTCGCCGCGCCTCTGGTTCGCCTCGCGCATCTTTGGATCCTCGAGCGCGGCCAGTTCGGCCATCACGGCGTCTTTTGCTGCCTCGGCCATCACTACTCCTGCTCGCTGCCTGCTTTTGCTCGTATTGTACGGTCCCAGGCCGGTCCACTGCCTGCAGCGCATGTTCACTTGCCGCGTCGGGGATGAACTAAGGTCAAGGCACCACATCCCAGAAAGGCGGACCCTGCCGGACCATGAGTGCGCCCGGATACCTTGCGGCTTCGATACCCCCGAGAATGGCCATGGCCGGTTCTGCTGTGGCGATCCCTATCCTCGCTGTGCAGCAGCTGAATGATGTGGGGATCGGGGGTGCGCTGGTGGCCGTGTCCCTCGGCCCGAGCGTCCTCGCTGCGCCGCTCGCGGGCGCCGCCCTCGATCGCGCCCGTCGCCCCGCCCAGCTCGTGGCCGCTTCCGGAGTGCTCACCGCCATGGCCTTCGCCGCGACCGCACTCCTCGGCCAGCTCCCGCTGCCGGTTGTGTTCGCCTGCCTGGCTGTGGCCGGGGCTGTGTCGCCCTTCTACATGGGTGGGCTTTCCAGCTTCGTCGCCGACGTGATCCCCGACGGCCGCAGGGCGTTTGCCTTTGATGCCCTTTCCTACAACGTCTCAGCGGTCGCGGGCCCGGCCTTCGTGGCCATCATGGCCGTGTTCCTCCCCGCCCCGGCCACGCTCGCGGTGCTGTCCGCCACCGCGGCTGTGGGTGCCGTGAGCGTCAGCGTCATAGGACTGAAGTCCCGTTCGGCGCCCAGGATTGCGCCGTGGCAGGCGGTCGCGGCCGGGCTGCGCCGGATCTTCAGCCACCGCCCATTGGCCGTAGTCACCGCCGCCTCTACGCTGAGCCAGCTTGGCCAGGGCGGGCTGGCGATCGCCGCCATCGCCCTCTCGATTGAACGGATCGGATCGCCGAGCGACGGCGCCCTCGTGGTGACCTCCTTCGCCGTCGGCAGCTTGCTGGGTGCACTGTGCGAGACAGCCCGTCCCACGCGTGCGCGGCCGCATGCCGTCATGATGGCTGGCTTCTTCGCCACCGGGCTGCTGACACTCGGCGCCGCCGTCGACATAGGGACGGCCTGGACCGTCGCCGCCATTGGTCTGTCCGGCGTCTTCACGGCCTCGACCGCCGCCGCGATGCTCTTCCTGCGGAACCACCTGAGCCCGCCACACCTCAGATCCCAAGTCTTTACCGTCGGCGCCGGGCTTCGGGCCAGCGCCTCGGCCGGAGGCGCAGCCCTGGCCGCCACCGCCACCGGATTCGGTGGTGCGCTCAGCCTGGCCATGGTCGGGATTGTCTGGGTTGCCTCCGCCGCCCTGATGGCCGCTTATCCGAAAACCCTAGAGGCGGAAGCGTAAGAGTCCCCGTCGGACGGGAAGCAGTCGAAACGGGCCGCTGAGAAACACCCGATATAGTGGAGTGCACTATGGACGACCCTCCTTCACATATGCCCTGGCCCCTCACCCACTTGACCGGCACACCGGTTAGCACGGGAGAGGGGCGCCTCCAATGAATGAATGGATCATGATCGGGATCGGCCTGATCCTGACAGTGGGCACCGGATTCTTCGTCGCATCCGAGTTTGCCCTGGTCAATCTTGACCGCAACGACCTGGAATCGCGCCAGGCCCGGGGCGAGAAACGCCTTGCCCCCACCATCAACGCCCTGAAGATCACCTCGACGCACCTTTCCGGTGCGCAGCTGGGCATCACCCTCACCACCCTCCTGACCGGGTACACCTTTGAACCTGCCATCAGCAAGCTGCTGAGCGGTCCACTGACGGCGGCCGGGTTCCCGGAAGGCCTTGTGCCCGGGGTGGGCGCCGTCGTCGCGATTTTCGTCGCCACCATCTTCTCGATGGTGATCGGCGAGCTGGTTCCCAAGAACTTCGCGCTGGCGCTCCCCCTGGCCACCGCGAAGGTGGTGGTTCCGTTCCAGGCCCTGTTCACTGCGGTGTTCAAGCCCGTCATCCTCCTGTTCAACAACACGGCGAACGCAATCATCAGGTCCTTCGGGATCGAGCCAAAAGAGGAACTGTCAGGGGCCCGCAGCGCCGAGGAGCTGAGTTCGCTGGTCCGCCGCTCCGCGCTGGAAGGCGTCCTCGACCTGGACCACGCCGCCCTGCTTCACCGGACGCTGCGCTTCTCCGAACACAGCGCCGCCGACGTTCTGACCCCGCGCGTGCGGATGACGGCCGTCAACACCGATGACACGGCCGAGCAGATCATCGCGCTGGCCAGCTCCACCGGCTATTCGAGGTTCCCCGTCATCGGCCGGGACCGTGACGACGTGCTCGGGGTGCTCCACGTCAAGCAGGCCTTCGCCGTCGCCCTTGAAGAACGCGCGAACGTGCTCGCCGCCGACCTGATGATCGAACCTCTGATGGTCCCCGAATCCATGGGCGTCGATTCCCTCCTGGTGCTGCTCCGCAAGCAGGGCCTCCAGGTGGCCATCGTCTCCGACGAGCACGGCGGAACGGCCGGCATCGTCACCCTGGAGGACCTCGTGGAGGAGATCGTCGGCGAACTGGAGGATGAGCACGACCGCGCCCGTGTGGGCGTGGTACGGACCGGACGGTCCATCACCTTCGATGCCTCGCTGCGTCCGGATGAGCTCCTGGACCGGACAGGCATCGCCGTCCCCGACGGCGAGGACTACGACACCGTGGCCGGTTTCGTCGCGGACCGGCTGGACCGCATCCCGGAGCTCGGCGACGAGGTGGCCGTCGACGGCGGCACGCTCCGCGTGGAGCGGGTGGCCGGCACCCACGTGGGGCGCCTGAAATTCACGCCGGAGGAATCGGCAGAGCCGCCCAGAAGCGCGCATGACAAGATCATCGACAGCCTCACACAGGAGCTGACCCATGAGTGAGTACCTTCCGGGCATCATCTGGCTCGCCGTCCTGCTGGTGGTCAACGGCTTCTTTGTCGGCGCCGAGTTCGCCGTAATCTCCGCCCGCCGGTCACAGATCGAGCCGAAGGCGGAGGCGGGCAGCAAGGCCGCGAAAACCACCCTGTGGGCGATGGAGCATGCCACGCTCATGCTGGCCACCAGCCAGTTGGGCATCACCGTCTGCTCGCTGGTGATCCTGAACGTCTCCGAACCGGCGATCCACCACCTGCTGGAAATCCCGCTGGGCCTGACGTCCCTCTCCGGGGAGGCGATCGGAATCATCGCCTTCGTGGCGGCGCTGCTGCTGGTGACCTTCCTGCACGTGGTCCTCGGCGAGATGGTCCCCAAGAACATCTCGTTCTCGGTCCCCACCCGCGCGGCGCTCATCCTTGCCCCGCCGCTGGTGATGGTGGCGCGCATCTTCAAGCCGGTCATCTGGACCCTGAACGGCATTGCCAACTCGATCCTCCGCCTGTTCCGGGTGCAGCCCAAGGATGAGGCCACCAGCGCCTACACCTTGGACGAGGTGGCAAACATCGTGGAGCAGTCCACCAGGGAAGGCGTCCTGACCGACAACACCGGCGCCCTCACGGCGGCCTTCGAGTTCACCGAAAAGACGGTGGCCGACGTCGAGGTCCCCATCGCGGAGATGGTGCTCCTGCCGGCGTCTGCGACGCCGGCAGACATCCAGCGGGCTGTGGCCGAGCACGGCTATTCCCGGTACATCCTGACCGACGACGACGGTGACCCCTCCGGTTACCTGCACCTGAAGGACGTCATGGACCTCACCACAGCGGAGAAATTCACCCGGCCCGTGCCGGAGAAACGCATCCGCCGGCTGGCCTCGACGTTCCGCGGCAGCGAGCTTGAGGACGCCCTCGCGACGATGCGCCGAACCGGCGCCCACGTTGCCAGGGTCTTCGACGCGCGGGGCAACACCACCGGTGTGCTGTTCCTCGAGGACATCATCGAGGAACTGGTGGGCGAGGTGCAGGACGCCACCAGCAGCTCCTAGGCCACCCGGAACAAGCGAACCCCGAACACAGTGAAGTCCGGTGGCTGGCGGCTGATGCCGCCGGCCACCGGACTTCGGTGCTTCAGGACTTACTTGTTGGAGATCGTGACGGGGCCCGCCGTACCGCCTGCGTTCGACTCAACCCATACCGAACCCGGGTTGGTTGTGCCGGCCGCTGCGTTGCGCAGCCGCAGGGAGAAGACGCCGCCCGTTGCCGGAGCCGCAGCCGCCGTGACGGCTGCCTGGCCGAGGACCGGGCCGGTGGCGCTGCCTGTGCGGACGGTGACGGTGCTGCCGACTACGGAGCCGGTACCCGAGAGCTTGAAGTCACCGCTCTTCCACTGGCCGGTGATGGTCACCCGGTCTGCAACCGGCACAACCTGCACCTCGTCCGTCCGGACGGTCGCGCCGGACGTGACCGTCAGGCGGAAGACCAGCGGTGCGTTGGTCATCGGAGTCTTGAAGACCGGGAGGCTAAACGTCGGCTTGAGCGTGGTGTCGCCGGTCAGCGTCACCTTGTTGGGATCGGTTGCCCCACTCAGGACCTGCACCCACTTGTACGTGGCGCCGGTGGCGGTGGACCCGGTGCCGTCGAGGGTTACCGGGGTGGCCGTGGTGCGGCGGACAACGTTCTGGTCGGGTCCGGCAGTGGCAACGACAGCGCCCTGGGCAGTGGCGGCTGCCGTCTTTGCTGATTCAGGGCCCATGCCGTTGGTGTTGGAAGCCCGCACGGTGAACTGGTAGGCGGTGTCGCCGTTGAGTCCGCTGTAGACGAGGCTGGTGACGTCACCGGTGGTCGTCTTGGATGCACCGAATGGTGTGCCGTCAGTGGTGTAGGCCTGGACGGAGTAGCCCGTGATGCTCAGGCCAGCGGCGCCGGGGTTCGGGGCGGTCCAGGACAGGCTTGCCGTGCCCTGGCCTACGACCGGGGCGCTGGCGAAGGTCGGGGCTGACGGTACCGGGTCGTTCGTCACCGTAAAGAGGACCGCGCTGGTGGTGGAAACGTTGCCGGAAGGGTCGAACGCCGCGAACTTCAGAGTGGAGGTGGATGCGATGTCCATAGGTCCGGTGTAGTGGATCACGTTGGTCCCAAGTACGCCGCCTGAGAGGACCGGCTCGGAACCGTCGATGGTGTAGTAGATATCGCTGCCCGTCTCACTGGCGGTGAGCGTCACCCGCTGTGCCACCGGGGAGGTGCCGCCGCTGGGGGTGGCGGAGACGGTTGGAGCTGTGGTGTCCGTGACCGGGATGGCGTGGGCGGCGGGGAAAGTCTCACCGACGCTGCTGATGCCCACGACGTAGACGTCGTATTCGTCGTTGGCGGTAAGACCGGTGATCGTGGTGCTGCTGGCCGCCTGGCCGGAGATGCGCTTGCCGATCTCAACCTGCTCGCCGTTGGTCACGGTCTTGCCGACTGCGACGGCGCGGTAACCGGTGATGGCGGGGGTGCCGGGGATTGCTGTAGCCGGCTTCCAGTTCAGCTTCAGCCCGCCGGCGACCTTGGCGGCGGTGATGTCAGACGGTGCCGGTGGGCCGGACTGCAGCGGACCGTTGGGGCAGCCACCCATGCCGGGGCCGCCGGGCTCACCGTACTCGGCGATGGTCAGGCCCTGCCGGTTGGCGTCGGCATCCTCTGACTGCCAGGCCATGGCACGCTCGCCGAGGCCGGCATCGGCCGCCATCTTTGCTGTCGCCGGATCGAGGAACTCGTAAACGGCCGTGAATTCATTTCCCACGACCTCGAGGCTGGACGAGTAACCGCCCTTAGGGGCCGGAGTCATCACGCCGGGGACAGCGCGGATGTCACGGCGCGCGACGTCGGTGTCCTTCAGCGCCGGCTCAATGATCCGCTGTTCCATCTGCGCCGCGTTGACGCTGCTTCCGATGTGTCCCTTGACCGTGAGGGTGCTGCCAGTGAGCACGGAGTTCCCGGTCACATAGACGTCCTGCACCGTCGTTTCGTCGGCCGGTGCGGCGGCTGCTTTGTCGAACTTAATGGAGACGACGTCGCCGGGGCGGATATCGGGAGTGACATTCAGGCCGGTGCCGGCACCCCAGCAGACGCCGCCGGGGTGGTTGACCTCGAAGGCGACGCCGCCGCCGTCGACCAGGGACCGGGCGGAGCCGATGACCTCGTCTGCCCGCTTGACCTCGAGAGTGGCCATATCGCCGGCGTGTCCCTCGTAGCCCTCAATGGAGACGAAGTCGCGGTCGGGGAAGACAACGATGTTGTTCGGGAAAGCAGGTACGGCCGCATTGGCGGCGGGAATGGCAAGCATGGAGGTTGAGCAGAGAACGGCCGAGACGGTGGCGAAGACTCCGGCCCTGCGGGCACCGGGAAGGCGAGAAGTGTGCGCTCCCGGCTCGCTTTGTGCTGATTTCATGATGACCTCATCGATCCGAGGTGCGCGACCTTCACGCACAATCACAGAATCAGTAAGGCCCCTTGGGGAAACGCTGTGCGTTTTGGCTTGTATGGACGGCCTGCGGCACCGATTTGGGGAACACCTTTTGGGCCCCCACATGGAGGGGGCCGTGACGGGGAAGAAGGTGATCTGCCCATGTCAGGGCGGGCATTCCCCGCCGTCAGTCATGAGGGGGACGCGCACCCCCGCGGAGGGGTGGACACCCCCACCTGCCCCCACAGCTGGGGGTTCACAATTCCGGCTTTCCCCAAGGGGAAGGCCGGAAATCAGCCCTGGCGGGCCTTCTTTGCTGCCTTCTTGGCAGCCTCGTCCTTGACCCGCTGCGCCTCGGTGCGGACGGCGGCCTGCGTGGCGCGCTCGGCGACCAGCCACGCGGGGGGAGCCTGCAGCAGCGCGGTGATTTCCGCCGTCGTCAGCGCGTCTTCGACCCCGCCGCGGGCAAGGCCGCTGATGGAGATGTTCAGCTTCTGGGCGACCACCGGGCGGGGGTGCGGGCCGTTGCGGCGCAGTTCGGCCAGCCACTCCGGCGGGTTGGACTGCAGCTCGGCGAACTCTGCGCGCGTGATGGTTGAATCCTGGAACTCCTGGGGCGTCGCAGGCAGGTAGATGCCAAGCTTCTTGGCAACGGTGGCCGGCTTCATGGACTGGGAGTTAGCGGAGGTCATGTATTAAGGGTATCCGGCTGCGCCGCCTCCCCTGACCAAGGATGCCTGCAGTCAAGGATGTCCATAGTCACGGATGTCGGCAGTACTGTGAGGGTGTGCCCGCTGAAGATGAACCCACCCTGAACCCGGCTCCGCCGGAGTCCCCGCGAGAGCTCCGCTTTGCCTACGTCCCCGGCGTGACGCCAGGGAAGTGGATCCGCCGCTGGGAGGAACGGATGCCGGACGTTCCGCTGCACTCGTTCATGTCCGACGGCGGCACGCAGCTTTCCGTGTTGCGTGACGGTTCGGCGGACCTGAGCTTTGTCCGCCTGCCGGTGGAGCGCGAAGGGTTGAACGTTATCCCCCTTTATGAGGAGCTGCCCGTGGTGGTGGCGCCCAAGGGACACGAAATCACCGTGTTTGAGGACGTGGCGCTGGAGGACCTCGCCGAGGAAAACTTCCTCGACGCCGATGAACTGGGCGGGCCGGAAATGGCCCTGCAAGTGGTGGCGTCCGGCGCGGGCCTGCTGATACTTCCCATGTCCGTCGCGCGTCATTTCAATACCAAGGACACTGTGGCCCGCCGCCTCACGGGGGCGCCGGCCACAGAGATTGCACTCGCCTGGCCCAGCGACGCCACGGACGAGGTCATCGAGGAGTTCATCGGCATTGTCCGCGGCCGCACCGCGCAAAGCTCGCGGCAGCCGTCCGCCCGGCAGGAGAAACCGAAGAAGGCACCCAAGCCGGATCTTCGCGGCAGCGGTACCGGGGCCGGCGCCAGGAAGCCGAAAGTGGCCCAGCGTTACGCACCCAATCCGGACAAGGGCCGCGGCAAGGGCTCGCGGAAGAAGGGCAAGCGGTAACTGCTGCTGCCAAGCCGGCGGTATTGCAAAACTGTGTTGCGCAGGTTCACAGTGAAGCAATGAGCACCACGTCCCATGAAGTGTTCGACGCAACCCCCGAAGGTGACGCACCGGAACTGAAACGGGTCCTCGGGCCAAAGCTCCTGCTCCTCTTCATCGTGGGCGACATCCTCGGCGCGGGCGTGTATGCGGTCACCGGGACCATGGCTGGCACGGTAGGCGGCATTGTCTGGCTGCCGTTCCTGCTGGCTTTCGTCGTCGCGACGCTGACCGCCTTCTCCTACCTGGAGCTGGTCACGCAATACCCTCAGGCGGCAGGTGCAGCGCTGTATACGCACAAGGCATACGGCATCCACTTCGTCACTTTCCTGGTGGCGTTCGCCGTCGTTTGTTCCGGCATCACCAGCGCCTCGACCTCCGCCAACGTGCTCGCGCAGAACTTCTTCGGCGGCCTGGAGATCAACGGCTGGATGGGCGACCCCGGACAGGGAGTGATCACCGCGGTGGCGCTTGGCTTCATGCTGCTGCTGGCGCTGATCAACCTGCGCGGCGTGGGAGAGAGCGTGAAATTCAACGTGGTGCTCACCCTCGTGGAGATGATCGCCCTGTGCATCGTGATCGGCGTCGGCTTCTACGTGATGGCCCAGGGTGGTGGACACATCGAAGAGATCACAGTGTTCACCGACGGCCAGGATAAGGGCCTCTTCCTCGCCGTCACGGCGGCCACCTCGATCGCGTTCTTTGCAATGGTGGGCTTCGAGGACTCCGTGAACATGGTCGAGGAGACCCACCACCCCGAGCGCATCTTCCCGCGGACCATGCTGACCGGGCTGGGCATCGCCGTGATCCTCTACATGCTGGTTGCCGTCTCCGTGGTCAGCGTGCTCTCACCCACGGAACTCGCAGGGATCAGGGAGGCCGAGGGCGCGGCGCTCCTCGAAGTGGTGCACAAGGGCTCGCCGGACTTCCCGATCGACAAAATCTTCCCTTTCCTCGCGGTCTTCGCCGTCGCGAACACGGCGCTGATCAACATGCTGATGGCCAGCCGCCTCATTTACGGCATGGCCCGGCAGGACGTGTTGCCGCGGCCGCTGGGCAAGGTGCTGCCGGGCCGGCGCACGCCGTGGGCCGGCATCGCGTTCTCGACCGTCCTCGCGCTGGGGCTGATCTGGTACGTGACCAGCGATCCGGAGAGCAACATCGTCGCGAACCTGTCCGGTACGACAGCATTCCTGCTGCTGTGCGTGTTCACCGTGGTGAACGTGGCCTGCATTGTCCTCCGCGGTAAGCGGGACCACACCCGGGAGGTGTTCTTCACCTCGCCCGGACCGCTGCCGATCGTCGCTGCTCTGCTGTGCGCGTTCCTGGCTGGTCCATGGGTGGGCAGGGATGCGGTCCAGTACCAGATCGCCGGCGGCCTGATGGGGATCGGCGTGGTGCTGTGGCTGGTCACCTGGCTGATCAACAGGAGAACCAACCGCACGGCGGGGTCGGCCGCTGACGAGGTCTCATGACGTCAAGCGGGACCTGCAACGGCTGATCCCTGATCCGGGCCGGTGCCAGCTCGCTTGCAGTCACGAAGGTGGGCCATCAGGGCCCGTTCCGGGCTTCCGGGATTCTTGCCAAGATGCCGCAGCAGCGCCATCCGGACGTCCATGTCCGTACCCTCGTCACTGAGGACGTGGCTGATCACACCCATGATCTGGCGCCTAAAACCTTCCTCCTGCACAGGACCACGCTCCTTTAGTTCTGGTGGCAGTCTGCCGCCGGGCCGTTGGGAATAACCGGGGACCGGCCGGATCTGCGGCGCCTGCGGCGGCCATACTGAGGGGGTTCCACGGCCCTCCCACCTATTCAGGTGGGACGGAACCCCACAGACGCTGATTCCCAAGGTTTTCTGGAGTCCCGCGGCGCACCATGACTGTGTTTCCACACATGGCCAGCGCCAACGCTGTCGCTGAGGCCATCACAATCAGCTGGGAGGACGTCATGGCAGCAACACGGAGGGACGTGTTGAAACTAAGCCTGTTGGGCGGCGCCGTCGCCGCCACCGCATCAACCGCAGGGCCGGCCATCGCGGGTGTCCCGGGCAGTGTGCCCGGCCGCCGGGGTGCAGACGACAATGAGACCACGGTTGTCACGCCAAGCAGGCTCGGCCAGGCGAACATGCCGGTCCCCTTCACCACCGCCTTCCGGCGGCCGCCGGAACTGCTTCCCTACGCCACGGGCCGGGACGGCGACGGCACGCCGTTTGCGAAATACGCCCTGAACCAAAAACTGGGCAAGGCCCAGATAGCGCGGGGGCTCAGCACCACCCTGGCGGGGTACAACGGCGTTTTCCCGGGCCCCACCATCCGGGTGCAGCAGGGCACCCGGACCGAGCTGCGGATCAGCAACCGCCTGCCCGCGACGGGCCTGCTCTACCCGAACACCTTCAACACAGTTACCCACCTGCACGGCTCGGCATCGCTGCCCCAGTACGACGGGTACGCGAACGACCGCACCGCGCCGGGCAAGGTGAAGAACTACCACTATCCAAACTGGCAGGCGGCGCGGACGCTCTGGTACCACGACCACAACCACATGCTGACGGCGCAGGGTGTGTACTCGGGCCTCGCTTCCACCTACGCCATTACCAGTGCGGGTGAGCGGGCGCAGTTGCCGCAGGGCGAGTTCGACGTGCCCATCCTGGTCTCGGACGTAATGCTCAACGCCGACGGTTCCCTCGGCTACAACGACAACGGCCACGCCGGGCTGTGGGGCGACATCATCATGGTCAACGGGGTGCCATGGCCCACCATGAAGGTCAAGCCACGGATTTACCGGTTCCGGTTCCTGGTCGGCTCGATCACCCGCTCCTACCGCTTTGCCCTCTCCAATGGCGACCCGTTCCACGTGGTGGGTACCGATGCCGGGATGACCCCAAAAGTGCAGGCGGTGTCCTCCTGGCGGCAGGGAACGGCCGAACGTTACGAGGTGCTGATAGATTTCCGGAAGTACAAGCCGGGCCAGTCCGTGGAGCTGCGGAACCTGAGCAACAAGAACAACGTGAACTTCGCCAACACCGGCAAGGTCATGAAGTTCCAGGTGGTGGCGAATGCCCCCCAGCCCGGATCCCGCTCCATCTCCTCCATCCCCACCACGCTGGACCCCGGCCCGCACCCCACCAGGGCCACCGGCGGGTTGGACACCATGGCCCTGACCCCGGACATGGCCGTCGCCAAGAGGATCCTCCGGGTCCAACGGCAGGGCGGGGAATGGACCATCAACGGTGAAACCTGGGACGACGTGGAAAAATCCAACTTCACCCGGTGCTTCGGCAACCCGCAACGCAACCAGGTGGAGCAGTGGACCATCGTCAACGAGTCCGGCGGCTGGTTCCATCCGGTCCACATCCATTTGATCGACGGCAAAATCATTGGCCGCAACACCAACGGCGGCAAGCCGTTCGCCTGGGAAGGCGGTCCGAAGGACGTCTTCTATGCTGGCGAGAACGAGTCGGTCACGGTCCTCATGCAGTTCGACACCGGCAAGCACGTGGGCGGCCGGTATATGGTCCACTGCCACAACCTCGTCCACGAGGACCACGACATGATGGTCCAGTTCTCCGTGGGTGACCTGCGGAACAACGACCCCATCAATGCCGACAAGCCCGTGCTGGAAACCCGGCCCGAGGGGTACTACGCGTCGAAGTACAAGCTGGCCTACCCGGCGGGGACGTGACATGAGACGGACGCTACTGATCGCACCGGCGGTGCTGCTGGCCTTCTCCCTGGCCGGCTGCACCGGCTTCTCCCTGGCCAGTCCGGCAGCCAACCCGGCACCCGCCCCGCCCGCAAGCAGTCCCGCCGACGCTGCGGACCGGGTCCTCGCACAGGCCGAAGAAGGGCAGGACCTGGGCAACGGCCGGCCCACCGTCAACTACGACGGCCTCATGGTCCGGCGCAGGGTGGTGATCGCTGTGCACACCGCACTGGACGCCGACGTCGCCGGTATCCGCAAGCGGCTCGACTCCGCCGCCGCGGCACGGGGCACCGCCCTGTCCGCCGTCTCACCCGATGTCCTCGAACCCGCCGTGCTGCAGCAGATGGTCCCCGAGGTCATTGTGGCCCTGCCGTCAACTGCCACTCCCGACGACGGACGCACCATCGTGCGGGCAGTCACCGAGGAGGACACCGGCAAGCTCGGCGTGAAGAACTTCTATGTCCTGCCCGTCCTGGTGCATGACCTGCGCTTCAACGTTGCCACGGCGGACCCCAGCTCGGTGTCGGCCGCGGTGGATCGGGAGGGCATCGTCTCCGACGCGCTCGGGAACTACAGCACTCAGGTGCGGGGCGGACAGCTCAACATCAGCTACACGGGTCCCCTGCTTGGCGACGAAACTGTCGAGAGTGTCCGCGAGGGCATCAGCCGCCCGGCGCACATTCCCGCCGCCAACGTAAGCGTCGGGCCCAGGTCCGCGTCCGGAACAGGCGTGGACATGGCCGCTGAACCGCCGTGGGACCCGGAGCAGCTCGAAGGCCAGGCAATACACCCGCATTCGGAGTGATGCACCACTTCCAAACCGGAAACGGCGCGTAGCGCAACGACAGGAAGAGACAGCGAGAAGCATGTCCGGCCCCACCATCCGGGACGTTGCCGAACGGGCCGGGGTCTCACTGACGACGGTGTCCTACGTGCTGTCCGGCAGGAGCGGAGGCACCACGCGGATCAGCAGGTCCACGCAGGAGCGCGTCATGGCCGCCGTCGACGATCCCGGCACGGCTACCAACCGGTCATCCTGCTCGGCCAGTCGTGGCGGCAATTCATGCTGGCCGGCGGTGCGGACGGCGTCATCGTGGGCGTCCTGCCCGTCTCCGAGGAAGAGGACCTGACCATCGCCGAACTGGCCAGGCGCGGCATCGCGCAGGTGGTCATCTCAGAATCGGTGAAGGCCGAACAGGCGGTCGCGCTGCTCATCGACCGGATCGCCGGGTACGCCCAGGCGGCCGGGCAGACAGCCCCGTGGAAGAGACTCAGCGGGCATGCCCTGTTTGGCTACGGTGCACTGCTGCTGAACGAGGTGTTGTCCGCCGCTGGCATTTTTGCCGAGCAGATCCCCGTCCTCTAGGAGCCGGGTGATCCAGAACCGGGTGCAGGCAGCCGCGTAACAATCGGTCCTTGCCACTGACCGCCTGCCGTGCAAGGTACGGACGGGGCCGGTACGTCACGGTCCGTAGCCGGGCGCAACATTGGCCGCAGCGGCCGTCCGTTCCTGCCGTCATGCGTCATCCGATGTCACCGTGAGACGCCCGTCGTTACGCACTGTTTCCCTACGCGTCCCCACGCGTCCCGGAGCCGCCACGCGCGGCCCCGGGCGGCGGGTTACGCCCCGTTTCCCCTCGTGACCGTGCCCTTCAGGGCGATGGTCCATCTCTGCTCTCATGGTGGACAACAAACGCCTTGAAGGACCTGCTGAAGGGAAGCACACCATGACCTCCGGAACCGGGCCGATACCGAAAATCAGCCTTCAAAACATCACCAAGAAGTTCACGGTGCGGCCCAGCAAGGACAACCCGGAAGGGGCCGTCCTGACCGCCCTGGACGGAATCTCCCTTGACGTCTCCGCAGGCGAGTTCATCACCCTGGTGGGACCCAGCGGCTCCGGCAAGACCACCCTCCTGGACCTCCTGGCCGGCCTCACCAAGCCGGATACCGGCCAAGTGCTGGTGGACGGACGGGAAGTGGCAGGCCCGGGCCGGGACCGCGCCGTCGTTTTCCAGCAGTATGCGCTGTTCCCCTGGCGCACGGCCGCTGCCAACGTGTCCTTCGGACTGGAAGGCGCGGGCAGCGACGGGAAGCGCTACAGCCGCAAGGAACGGGCCGAGAAGGCCCGCGAATACCTTGAGCTCGTGGGCCTCGGCGGATTTGAAGACCGTTACCCCCACGAGCTGTCCGGCGGCATGAAGCAGCGCGTGGCCATCGCCCGGAGCCTGGCCTACGAGCCGGATATCCTGCTGATGGATGAACCGTTCGCGGCATTGGATGCCCAAACGCGCGAGCAGCTCCAGGCCGAACTGCTCCGGATCTGGGCCACCACGGGCAAGACCATCATCTTCATCACGCACGGCATCGACGAGGCCGTGTACCTGGGCCAACGGGTGGCCGTGCTCAGCTCCCGGCCGGGACGGCTGAAGGAAATCGTGGACATCGACCTCGGAGACCGCTCCGGCGACGAGGACGTCCGCTCCAACCCTGCCTTCGTGGAACACCGGCACAAGGTTTGGTCGCTGCTGCATGAGGAGGTACGCCGTGCCCAGGAAGCCGGCCACGCGAAGATCCAGCCCGACGGAACGGCGCCGGACGAGACCAGGACCATCACCACCGGAAAGGCAGCCTGATGAGCACGCCAACACTGACCAAGGAAACTAAAACGCAGACCGGTCCTGCGGTGGCGGCCGGGAAGGCAACGACGCAGCGAAATCCGCCGCTGAGTCCGGGGCCCGGCAAAACCCCCGCGGCCACGCTGCGCCGGTACACCCTGCAGGGCGGCAAGGCTGTGTGGGGTGCGGGTGCGGTCATCCTGTTCCTGCTGCTCTGGGAACTGGGACCCACCTACCTCGCTCCGGCATCGACGAGGGTTTTCCTTCCACCCCTTCACGAAGTGCTCGAGGCGCTGGGCACACTCATCGGAAACGGCCAGCTGCAAAACCACCTTGCAGCCAGCCTGAGCCGGTCGGCCAGCGGCTTCGGCATCGCAGTCGTCACCGCCGTGGCCCTCGGGCTGCTCGTCGCCTGGTACGGCGCCCTCGACCGCTTCCTCAACCCGCTGCTGGAAGTTTTCAGGAACACGGCCGCGCTGGCCCTGCTCCCCGTGTTCACGCTGCTGCTCGGTATCGGGGAGACCTCGAAGATCAGCATCGTGGCGTACGCGGCATTCTTCCCGGTGCTGCTGAACACCATCGCCGGCGTCCGGACCGTTGACCCGCTGCTGATCCGCGCCGCCCGCTCACTGGGGCTGTCCAACTTCCAGCTGTTCCAGAAAGTGATCCTTCCGTCTGCCGTGCCCACCATCTTCACGGGCATCCGGATGGCCGGCACGTCCTCCATCCTCGTCCTGATCGCCGCCGAGATGGTAGGTGCCAAGGCGGGCCTGGGCTACCTGATCGTCAATTCCCAGATGAGCTTCCTCATCCCGGACATGTACGCGGGCATCCTGACCGTGTCCCTGCTCGGCCTGCTGGTCAACTACCTGCTGGTCGGCGTCGAACGCCACTTCTCCCGGTGGCGGACCGCCGTCGGATCCCGGACCCCCTGAACCGTACGCCCTCCCAACCCAAGGAACCAGATCATGCCTGAACGCACCACTGCCAAAGCCGGCGGCGCACGCCAGCTCCACCTGAATGCCTTCCTGATGAGCACCGGACACCATGAGGCGTCGTGGCGGCTGCCCGAAAGCGACAGTTTTGCCGGAACCCAGGTGGCACATTTCCAGCAGCTCGCCCGAACGGCGGAACGCGGCACCTTCGACTCGATCTTCTTCGCCGACTCGCCCGTGCTGCACGGCGACGTGCGCCAGCGCCCCTACGGGACCCTCGAGCCGACTGTCCTGCTCAGTGCCATCGCCGCCGTGACCAAGCGGATCGGGCTGATCGGCACCGCCTCCACCACTTACAACGATCCCTACAACCTGGCACGCAGGTTCGCCTCGCTGGACCACATCAGCGGCGGCCGGGCCGGCTGGAACGTGGTGACAACGGCCGGCGAGGCCGCGGCGCGGAACTTCTCGCTGGAGGACCAGCCCGCACACTGGCGCCGTTACGAGCGCGCCGCCGAGTTCCTGGACGCCGCCAGGAAGCTCTGGGACAGCTGGGAAGACGACGCCGCGGTGGGGGACAAGGCGGCCGGGATCTGGGGTGACGGCTCACGCGTTCATGCCGTCAACCACACCGGCCGTTACTTCCGGATCCAGGGTCCCCTGGACGTGCCGCGGTCGCCCCAGGGCCATCCGGTGATCGTGCAGGCAGGCTCTTCCGAAGACGGCAAGGACTTCGCCGCCCGCTACGCCGAGGCGGTGTTCACCGCGCAGCAGACACTGGCCGAGGCGCAGCGCTTCTATGCGGACCTGAAGCGGAAGACGGCCGCCGTGGGCCGCAACCCGGAACACATCAAGATTCTGCCGGGCATTGTTCCGGTCATCGGCTCCACCGAGCACGAGGCGCGGCGGCTGGAGAAGCAGCTCGATGAGCTCATCCATCCTGAGCATGCACGGAAGCAGTTGGCCGGAGTCCTCCGGGTTTCACCCGAATCCCTGCCGCTTGATGCGCAACTGCCTGAGGACCTCCCGTCGGAGGATGCCATTGAGGGGGCCAAGAGCCGGTACACCTTGATCGTGGAGCTCGCCCGGCGCGAGCGGCTCACTGTCCGGCAGCTCATCGGCAGGCTCGGCGGCGGCCGCGGGCACCGCACCTTCTCCGGGACGCCCGAGCAGGTGGCGGATGCCATTCAGGAGTGGTTCGAGAAGGGCGCGGCGGACGGCTTCAACATCATGCCGCCGGTGCTGCCCTCGGGCCTGGACGCCTTCGTGGACCACGTCATCCCGATCCTTCGGGCCCGCGGGCTGTTCCGCCAGCAGTACACGGGGCACACGTTGCGCGAGCACTACGGGCTGCCGCGGCCCGCGAGCGGATTTGCCCCTGCTGACTCCGCTGAACCGGCCGCCAGGGAATTCGCGGTTAACGCCGCGGTTTAGGCTTCCTGCTTCTCCTGGAGAGGCTTCTGTTCCTGCAGGGGCTTCCGGGCCAGCCAGGCGGCGACAATTGCGCCCGAGATGTTGTGCCAGAGCGAGAAAACTGCTGAGGGCAGGGCCGCCAGCGGGGTGAAGTGGGCGGTGGCGAGCGTTGCCGCCAGGCCCGAGTTCTGCATGCCGACCTCGAACGCGAGGGCCCTGCGTGCCTTGTCGTCGAGGCGGCCGAGCTTGCCGGCCAGGTAGCCGAGGCCAAGGCCGAATCCGTTGTGCAGCACCACAGCCAGGAACACGATGCCGCCGGCCGCCAGGATCTTGCTGGCGCTTCCCGCCACCACTACCGCCACGATGAGGGAAATAACGACGGCGGATGCCCAGGGGAGCGCCGGCAGCGCCTTCGCGACGAGCTTCTTGAGGAACAGCCGGGCCAGCAGGCCCGCGATCACCGGCAGCAGCACGGTCTTGACGATGTCCAGCACCATGCCGCCCGCGTCGATGGTGAGGAAGGAACCGGCCAGGAACAGCACCAGGACGGGGGTGACCACCGGGGCGATGAGCGTGGATACGCTGGCGACGGCGACGGACAGGGCCACATCGCCCTTGGCCAGGAAGGCCATCACGTTGGAGGCGGTGCCGGAGGGCGCGCAGCCCACGAGGATCAGGCCAACTGCCAGTGAGGGCTCCAGATGGAGGAGGGTGGCGATCGCCCAGCCGGCCCCGGGCATGATCACGTAGTGGGCCACGATGCCCAGCACCACGGCCCACGGCCTGCGGGCAACCGCGGTGAAGTCTGGCGGCGTCAGCGTCAGGCCCATGCAGAACATGATGATTCCCAGCAGGTACGGGACCGCCGGGCCAAGGGGCTTGAAGGCGCCGGGAAGCAGGAACCCGGCGATGCCGGCTGCGAGCACCAGAAGGGGAAAGACGGTCACCGCGACGCGCGCAATTTTCGCTTCCGCAGCGAGGGCCGGGTTCAGGGGTGCAGCGCCGGCCTCCGTGGCCGAGGGAGCGGTTTTGGGGTCTTTTGTTGCCTCAAGCATTCAATAATGCTGGCACCGGACCGCCGTGACGGCTAATTCATGACTGATGTCAGACAAATGTGTCGTACTGGCAAAATTCTCTCCGGCACAGCGCGACCCCGGGCCCTCCCGGTGCGATACTGGATTGCACTGGATCGGATTCAAGGGGACGGAATGATCCTAGACACGGCAACACTGCGGATTGCCTTCGCGGCGATGGCCCTGGTTCTGGCGCTGCTGTTCTACTTTTCCACCTTCCGCAGCACCCGCTCGCCCTACAGTGCCTGGTGGTGCGCGGCCCTGCTACTGTTCCTTTCCGGCTCGGCGGCCTTCCTCCTGAACGGCACGGCGCAGCAGGTCTGGGCCAATCCGCTGGGCGACTTCCTGCTGGTGTCCGGCGCGGCAGGGGTCTGGGCCGGCGCGCGTTCCCTCCGGAACCTGAAGCACAACATCTGGCTGTCCGTCGCGCTGCCGGTCATCACCGCCGCCGCCGCCGCGGTCGACAATCCGGGATCCAATACGTGGGCCGGTGGTGCTGTCTTCCTCGCGTCCATGGCTGTCCTGATTGGCTTGGCCTCGCATGAACTGTGGCGGCTGGAACCGGGGTACTCCCGGGTCAGGATCCCCATGGCCATCGCGGCAGGCGGAGTGGCATTCTACTATTTTTGCCGCCTGGTGGTGTTCCTCATCGAAGGGCCAAGCGGTCCCGTCTTTGCAACCTACTTCGGGTCCGCGGTGACCACGATGGTCACGATGGTGCTGCTGGTGGTGGTTTCCTTCAGCATGGCGGGGCTGAGCACCGAGCAGCAGACGCGGGCGCTGCGCACGGTCGCCACCCAGGACGGGCTGACGGGCCTCCTGAACCGCGGTGCCTTCCTGGAGGCGGCGGCCGAGGAGCTGGAACGCAGCAAGGCTGCAAACAGCGGCGGGTCGCTGATCCTGGCAGACCTGGACCACTTCAAGTCAGTCAACGACACCTTCGGCCACGCGGCGGGTGACCTTGCACTGCGAGCTTTTGCCCAGGCGTGCAGCGCATCGGTGCGGTCCACGGACCTTGCCGGGCGCTACGGCGGCGAGGAGTTCATCCTCCTGCTTCCTGGCGCAGGCCCCAAGAGCGCGGAAATCATTGCGAGGGAAATCAGCAGGAGGCTGGCAGAGCAGCACATCCCCGAACTGCTGCGGATGCCGACCGTCAGTTACGGCATTTCCACCTACAACGCGACAACCGCCGACCTCGACGAGGTCATCGCGGCCGCCGACGTCGCTCTCTATGAAGCCAAATCACAGGGGCGGAACCGCACGGTCAGGGGCTGAGCAGGCACCGGATCCGGAATGCATGGGGGACAATCCGGACCCGGCGATCCTGACTCGCAGCCGGAGCCTGCGGTCTTTCATCAGGCATAGCCAGTGTGTTCCCTACTCCTTGTAGAAAGGTGGGAGCACCTTGGGGGGTGGCCGTGTTCCGCCGCCCCCAAGGCAGCGGAACACGGCGGTTACTCAGCTCCGGCTAGCCCGCGCGCACGAACGTGACGGGACCGGTGGCCGTGAGCCAGGACAGCGGGTGGGCCATGGTGGCGTTGATGCCGTTCATGCCGCCGCTGATGACCTTGCCGCCGCCCGCGTAGATGGCCACGTGGCCGGACTGCACAATCATGTCGCCGGGCTGCGGGGTGGAGACGACCCGGCCGTGGCTCAGGAACTGCATCGGCGCGAGGTCACCCACACGGATGCCGGCGGCGCCGAGGGCCTTCTCTACCATGGCGGTGCAGTCCTGCGTGATGCCGATCTGGGCGTAAGCGGAGGCCAGCATGGTGGCGTTGACGCCTGCGGCGGCCTTGACGGGGGCCTTGGGCGCGGGAGCCGCAGCCTGGACGGTGACCTTCGGTGCGGGCGCAGGTGCGGCCGGCGCGGTTGCAACCTTGGCTGGCGCAGCGGCCGGGGCTGCCGTGACGGGGGCGACAGGCGCTGCAGCCTTCTTCACAACCGGCTTTTCGACGACGGGCGCTGACACTACCGGAGCGGGAGCCGACTTAACCGCGGGGCGCTCAAAAGCAATCTTGACACTGGAAGCGGCTGTGAGGGGAGCCTGGAACTGTCCAGCCGTCGCGGGGGCGGCGGCGGGAGCCTTGGCCTGCTGGGCCGGAGCGTTGGCCGCGTTGGCTGCGACGCTCCCGGTGAAGGCCAGGCCGGATGCTGCAAGGATGACCGCAGCACGGCGGCCAGAAATAAAGCGGAACGACATGAAGAAGCCTCTCCCGATGCCTGCGAGGTGAGCTGTCGGATTCGGATGGGAGGCACCCGGCCGCGGTCCTGAGCGTGGTCAGGAACTGTGCGGCTTCACCCCAAGGCCCGCTTCAAGCGGGCCGAAAAGTGGTTTCCCCGTCTCTGCCGGACATGGGTATTCGAATGGTTCCTCGGGCTGCGGCAGAGTTAGGCAATCAGCGCGGGAGTGCCTCGTCGGTGAAGGAGGCACGTTTTCCACCGTACGGGAGGCTTTTCCGAATGTCACATTAAGGTAACGGGGCCGTGTCGCTTCCCGCCATGCTGATCCGCGTCAGGTAAAGGGAATGAGCGCCATGAAGTGATAATGCTCACTCTGCGGCGTTAAGCTTCCCCGCCAGACGTTCCCGCATCTGGATGCTGGCTGAATTGAGGCCGATGAGTTCCACCTCCCGGCCATGCCTGCGGTACTTCTCCGTGACCGCGTCCAGCACGGCGATAGTGGAGGCATCCCACAGGTGTGAGGCGTGCAGATCGATGACCACTTTGTCGATGTCAGGTTCGGCGTCGCGGGCGTAGTTGAACTGCGTGTAAAGGTCGTTGGAGGAGGCGAAGAACAGTTCGCCGTCCACCGTGTAGGTGGCTGCAGTCCGGCCGTCGAGCTCCACTTCTGTCCGCTCCACGGTGGCGAAATGGGCCACCCGGCGGGCGAACATCGCCATCGCCGCTAGCACCCCGACGCCGACGCCGATCGCCAGGTTGTGAGTGACCACCACCGTGACCACGGTGATGAGCATGACAGCGGTTTCCGACTTGGGCATCCGCTTCAGGGTGGCAGGCGCAACCGAGTGCCATTCGAAGGTGATGGCCGAGATGAAGATCATCACCGCCACGAGGGCGGCCATGGGGATGAGGCCCACGATGTCGCCCAGGGTGACTACCAGCACCAGCAGGAAGACGCCCGCGAGGAACGTGGACACCCGGCTCCGCGCGCCGGAGCCCTTGACATTGATCATGGTCTGCCCGATCACGGCGCAGCCGCCCATGCCGCCTAGGAACCCGGTGACGATATTGGCCACGCCCTGGCCCCAGGATTCGCGGGTCTTGTTAGAGCGCGTATCGGTGATGTCGTCCACTAGCTTGGAAGTCATCAGGGATTCCAGCAGCCCCACGAGCGCCATGGACAGCGAGAACGGTGCGATGGTCTGGAAGGTTTCCCACGTCAGAGGCACCTGGGGGATGAACAGCGTGGGCAGGCTTTCCGGCAGCTGGCCCTTGTCCTGGACAGCGGGGACGTCGATTCCGGCGAGCACGGCGAGGACCGTCAGGAGGACGATGGCCACCAAAGGTGACGGCACCGCCGTCGTAATCCGGCGGAGGCCGACGACGATCAGCAGGCCCGCGGCGACCAGCGGATACACCGGCCAGGGAACCCCGATCAGTTCCGGCAGTTGGGCCATGAACACGAGGATGGCCAGCGCGTTCACGAAGCCCACCATCACCGAGCGCGGGATGAAACGCATGAGCCGGGTGACGCCCAGGACGGCGAGCAGGATCTGGAAGATCCCGGCGAGGATCACCGCGGCGATCAGGTGGTCCAGCCCATGGCTGCGCATCAGCGGCGCGATTACCAGCGCGACGGCACCTGTTGCGGCCGAGATCATGGCGGGCCGGCCGCCAACGAAGGAGATGGTCACCGCCATGGTGAAGGAGGCGAACAGTCCGATCCGGGGGTCCACTCCGGCGATCACGGAAAATGCGATGGCTTCCGGAATGAGGGCGAGGGCCACCACCAGTCCGGCGAGGGCCTCAGTCTTGAGGCGCCGCGGGGAACGGAGCGTGGCCCGGACGGACTGGAGCTGTTCGGGCTTCATGAAAACTCTATTTCTTCGTCTGGCGATAGCGCTCGATCTGCTTCAGCCGCCGCAGGAGGCTGTCGCGCCGCGGGTGGGGGACGGCGTCGGGCGCCTCGGCGGTGAGGTCGATGTGTTTGGTGCCGTACTGCCACAGCAGGAGGTCATCCAGCAGGCGGTCCGGGCCGGGGGAGTAGCGGTGGTCCAGGGCCCTGCGGACCTCGGTGATCCGGTTGGCGCTGAGCAGCCCGGCAAGCTGGACGGTCTGCTTGAGTCCGTGGGCCGCCAGGAGTTCGGCTGCCCAACCCCAGTCGTCATCCACTTTACGGTCAACGTGCGGGAGCAGGGTACGCCACACGTCGCGGATGCGGTTGGGGGTGAGCTGCGCCGCGCCCTCTCCGTCCAGGTCCCAGTAGCTGCGGACCTCCTCGTAGCGTTCGTGCAGGTCGGCGAAGGCCGTCTCCACCGTCTCCAACATGGCGGCGGTGGCCGTGAACTGGCGGTCGAAGTGCGGCGTCCACGCCCGCGGGTCCTCCGCCTTGAACCGGATGTCGTGCTCGATCTCGCTCCATGCATGCGCGAACACCGTGCGGATCTGGCATTCGAAGAAGTAGCTGCCGTTGGGCGGGGCGTCGGCGTTGAAGCCCTGCTGGTAGTTCTTTACGACGTCGTTCTGGATGGTGCGCAGGATCAGGTGCCGGCTGGAGTAGCCGTAGGTTCCGGACTCGATCGAGCCGATGTCCTTTTCCCTGTCGCCGCGGCAGTCGAAGAGGTGCCGCTGGCGCTTTATCAGGTTGGCCACCAGTGCGTTCTCCGCCGGCAGCTTGGTGATGACGCGCACGCCCACCATGTCGTTGAGGGTGCGGAATGGGTCCGGGAACTTCAGCAGCCGCTGCCCGCCCTCTTCCAGCGGTTCCTCGGTCCGGGAGATCTTTTCCCGGAAGGAGTCCACCGACTTGGTCCGGCCGGTCACGAACAATGGTGTGACCTCGGTGTCCTTGAGCATGGACCGCAGTATCTGCAGGACTTCCCGGGTGACAAGCTTCAGGGCAGGCCGGACGCGCTCGTAGAGTTCCACGTTTTCCTGCACGGAGTCGCGCTGAGTGACGTCCAGGCGATCCCAGTTGCTTGCCATGGATCCAAACTATCAAGGCGGTGCGACAGGAGCGCGCGTGACACCCTCGCCACTGCAGCCCCTTCTGCCCCACGGGAGCGGCGTCCATGTAGGCTCGGGGCATGGCTGTTGTGCGCCGCTGTGCCCTGCAACCCCGGAGCCCGGGCGCGCGGGAGGCGGCAAGGAGGGGCCGGCGCCCCGTTCGGAGGATCTTAGGAGGATGCAGTGAAGCGGCAGAAGTACCACTACGGTGACCACCCCAGCCAGTGGGGCGAGCTCTTCCTGCCGGAAACACCCGCCTCGCGCAACGGCAAGCAGCCATCCACGCGAGGCATCGTTGTGGTGATCCACGGCGGCTACTGGCGCTCACAGTACGGCGCTGAACTGGGCGAACCGCTGGCGAAAGACCTCGCGGCGCACGGCCTCGTAGCCTGGAACCTGGAGTACCGCCGGGCCGGCAACGGCGGCGGGTGGCCGCGGACGTTCGAGGATGTCCTCGCCGGGATCGACAAGCTCCGTGAGGTGGCCGGTGAGCACGACCTCGACCTGAACCGCGTGGTGGCGCTGGGGCACTCCGCCGGCGGGCACCTGGCCGTCTGGGCGGCGGGCCGGGACCGGCTTGCGGGACTCGGCGCGGCCGACGCCGACCGGCAGGTCGACCGGAACCTTAACGGTGAGGCCGTCCACCTGGCTGGCGTGGTCAGCCAGTCCGGGCTGCTCAACCTCGCGCAGGCGGAGTGGCTCGACCTCAGCAACGGCGCCGTCAGCAACTTACTGGGCGGCTCCGCCGAAAGGTACCCCAAGCGCCACAAGTACGCGGACCCGATGAGCGCCGTGCCGCTCTCCATCCCGGTGTACGCGGTCCACGGGCTTGACGATGACACCGTGCCGGTGAGCCAGTCCGAGGCCTACGCCACCGCCGCCCGCGCAGCCGGGGCGCCGGTCCAGGTGGTTAAGGTCCCGGGCGACCACTTCTCGCTCATCGACCCGAAGGCGCCGTCCTACCGCAAGTGCCGCGAGCTGGTGCAGGAGCTGCTGCAGCTTTAGGGGCGGGAACTACTCCGGCGTCCGTTCGTTGCTTTGACGTGGGCTGAGGGAGTGCATGCACTCCGGCGGTAAGTATGCTTATCATCTACCGCAAAAGCTCGCAGACGTCGCAACGGAGGAATATTGAACATGGCCCGCAACTTGCCACGCCTGTCCCGCGTGGTCCAGCGCCCCGCGATGCGGACGCCGGTTGCTAGCGGCACCGGCATGGGGGACTCTTGTAGTCGGGGGATAGTCAACATATTTCGATCATGGGTTTCACTAGGAGATACACATGGGTGAGCCCGGCAGGAAGCGGACAGCATGATCCGGCTCCGCAAATTGGCGCGCGCGGCGTCTGTTCTGACCACACCCCTTGCGCCGGAAGACATCCTGGCGCTCTTTGACCCGGTGTTCTCCGCCCGGCAGCTGCGCGGGGTAGTCACCAAAGTTGTCCCCGAAACTCCGGACTCAGCCACCATCCATTTCCGGCCTGGCCGTGGCTGGAAGGCCCATAAGGCCGGCCAGTGGGCACGGATCGGCGTGGAGCTCGACGGCGTCCGGCACTGGCGGTCCTATTCGCTCAGCGCTCCCGCAGGGGAGGATCCCGCCATCACCGTGAGCGACATGGGTGCCGTGTCCGGGGTTCTGGTCCGCAACACCCGGCCCGGGGACGTCCTGTTCCTGGCGCCGCCACAGGGCGACTTTGTCCTCCCCGAACATCCGAGGCCTCTCCTGATGCTCACCGCCGGTAGCGGCATCACCCCCGTGATGTCCATGGTCCGCACGCTGGTGCCGCACCGCCCCGACGCCGATGTGGTGCTGATTCATTCCGCCCGCAGGCCGGAGGACAGCATTTTCCGCGAGGAACTTTCCGAGCTCGCGGACCAGTTCCCCAACTTCCGCGTCACCCACTGGTTTACCGGTGAGCGTGGCCGGATGGACTTCGGCTCGGCCGCCGGACTGGACAGCCTGTGCCCCGACTGGCGCCGCCGCGCTGCCTACGCCTGCGGCCCGGAAGGATTCCTCGATGACGCAGAAGCCCTGTGGGCCGCCGAAGCGGCCGCCCATCCCAAGAACTCCAAGTCGGCCCGCGCAGAAGGGGCCACAGGCCCCTTCGCGGCGGACCCCGTCAATCTCATCATCGAACGCTTCAACACCAGCCTGCTGGCAGGCGCTGGGCACGACGGCGGTCTGGTCACCTTTGAGGCCTCCGACCGCGAGGTTGAGGCCGACGGCGATACCCCCCTTCTTGACGTCGGCGAGGACGCCGGGGTCCTCATGCCCAGCGGCTGCCGCATGGGCATCTGCCACAGCTGCCTGCTGCCCCTGCGTGCAGGGCAGGTCCGGGACCTGCGCACCGGCGAAGTCCACGGTGATCCGGGCCAACTAATCCAGACGTGCGTTTCGGCAGCCGCCGGACCCGTTAACCTCGACATCTGAGGAGCATCACAAGAATGACTGCAATATCCGATCGCACAGCCGCGACGAAGTCCGCCGCCAGCGACTCCACGGACAAGCCGGTTACCAAACCGCGGCCCGGGGCGCTGGCCGCCTCTGGCCGGCCCACAGTGCGCCCGCCCGCCGCCGCACACCTGACCGACGAGCAGGTGGCAGAGCTCGGCCGCGAGCTGGACGCCATCAAGGATGAGATCCTCGCCAAGCGCGGAGCCTCCGACGCCGCCTACATCCGGCGGGTGATCAAGATCCAGCGCGGGCTGGAGATCGCGGGACGCGCCACGCTGCTGGTGAGCCGGAACAAGGCCGCCTGGGTCACGGGAACCAGCCTGCTCAGCCTGGCCAAGATCCTGGAAAACATGGAGATCGGCCACAACATCCTCCACGGCCAGTGGGACTGGATGCGCGATCCGGACATCCACTCCACCACGTGGGAATGGGACTTCGTGACCCCCGCACGTTCATGGCAGCACACCCACAACGACCTGCACCACCGCTGGACCAACGTGGTGGGCAAGGACAACGACGTCGGATACAACCTGCTGCGCATGGACGAGGACCAGCCCTGGACCCCCCGCGCCCTGGGCAATCCGCTGTACAACGCGATCCTCGCCCCGATTTTCGAATGGGGCATCGCGGTCTACGACCTGGAGCTCGTCGAATACCAGGAGGGCAAGAAGTCCAAGGAGGCCATGGTCCGGGACCTCAAGGCGCTCGGCGTCAAGGCCCTCAAGCAGTTCACCAAGGACTACGCCGCCACCCCGGCCGTTGCCATGCTCACGGGCTCGGGCAAGCAGGCCCTCTTCGGCACGCTCACCGCCAACGCGGTACGCAACGTGTGGGCCCACGCCGTGATCTTCTGCGGACACTTCCCGGAAGGAACGGACACCTTCACCGAGGAAATGGTGGAGGGCGAGACCCGCGGCGACTGGTACGTCCGCCAGATGATCGGCTCCGCCAACATCTCCGGCTCCAAGTTCATGCACATCATGACCGGAAACCTGTCCCACCAAATCGAGCACCACCTGTTCCCGGACCTGCCTTCCAACCGGTACGGGGAGGTTGCACCCAAAGTGCAGGATATCTGCCAGCGCTACGGCCTGCCGTATACCACCGGGCCGCTGCTGAAGCAGGTGGGATCCTCGTGGGCGAAGGTCTTCAAGCTCGCGCTGCCGGGGAAGAAGGCTTAGCTTCAGGACAACTTCCTTTGGGAGGACCCGGGCGCCTGGTGGCGTTCTCTGGCAGAGTATGACCATGCTCACTGTTATCGGCGAGGGCCTCGTTGACGTGGTCCAGCGCAGCTCCGGAATCGAAGCCCATGTGGGCGGCAGCCCGCTCAACGTCGCCGTCGGGCTCGCCCGCCTGGGGCATCCGGTGCAGTTCGTCGGCCGGTACGGCCGGGACGCCTACGGTGAGTCGGTGGCCGCCCACCTGCGGGCGAGTTCCGTCATGCTCCCGCAGGCCCCGGATGGGCTGCCCACCAGCGTGGCCACCGCACTGGTGGACGACGACGGCGCCGCCACCTACACGTTCGACCTCGCCTGGGAGCTCCCCGGCCTGGCGGAACGACTGCCATTCATGCTCCAGGGGACCACTCTGCTGCACACCGGCTCCATCGCCACCATGCTGGCGCCCGGCGCCGCAGAGGTGCTGGCCGCCGTCGAACATGCCCACCCGGCGGCGACTATCAGTTTTGACCCCAACTGCCGTCCCAGCATCATCACGGACGCCGAATACGCCCGCCGGCAGGCGGAAAAGTTTGTGGTCCTCTCGGACATCGTCAAGGCCTCCGACGAGGACCTCGCCTGGCTCTACCCCGGTGTGGACCCGCTGGAGTCCGCGCGGCGCTGGCTGCAGCTGGGTGGCGCCGAGGGGCCGGCCATGGTGGTGGTGACGCGCGGCGCTGCCGGGCCGTGGGGGATTACCGCCGCGGGTGAAGCAGAGTTCGCCGCGCCCCGCGTGGAGGTGGCGGACACCGTTGGCGCCGGGGATTCCTTCATGGCCGCGCTGCTTTCCGGGGTGGTGGACCGCGGCCTGGCCGGCGCCCAGAACCGTGCAGACCTGCGGGCGCTCCCGGCCGAGGGGCTCACCGCCCTACTGGCGCACGCCTCCCGCGCGGCAGCAGTCACCGTGTCCCGTGCCGGTGCCAATCCGCCCACCCGGGCTGAGCTCAATCACGTCGAAGCAGCAGCAGAGGAAGCCGAAGTTCCCACCACCTGAGGAGCAGCCATGACATCGCCGGGCCCGTTTTCAAACCTGCCGGACGTCCCCGCGTTCGGGCTCACCAGCCGGTCCTTCGAGGATGGCGGGACCCTGCCGCCGCCGCAGCGCAGCGGCAGGATGCATGCCGGCGGCGCGGATGAGTCCCCGCAGCTGAGCTGGACTGGGGCGCCGGATGGGACCAGGAGCTACGCCGTGACCGTGTTTGACCCGGACGCGCCGGGCGCCGGCGGGTTCTGGCACTGGGCGGTCCTCAACATCCCGGCAGATGTCACGTCGCTGGCGGAGGGCGCCGGGGCCGAGGGCGGCCCGCAGCTCCCGCCCGGCGCGGTGCAGCTGAAGAACGACGGCGGCTTCCGCGGCTACCTGGGGGCGGCCCCGCCGCCCGGGCACGGCCGGCACCGCTACATCGTCACGGTCTATGCGCTGGACGTGGAGGAACTGCCGGGAGGGACAGGGGCGAAGCCCGCAGGTCTGGGATCCGACCTCGCCCGTCACCTGCTGGGCACGGCAGCGCTGACCGGCGTCTACCAGCGCTGAAGGGCGGCTGCCGCTGCCCATACCGGCCGAATAGAATTATTGACAGGACAAACTCCTGCTTCTATTCTCGAGTAATGGAGCGCTCCAAATGCGCTCGGTCACACCCCTCTTCTCCGGCTGGGAAGATGCAGTGGTGTTGTTCCCCCAGTCTTCCGGACACGATCGAAGGAGATCACCAGTGAAGAAGTTTTTTTGGCGCCGCGCAGCGGTGGCCGCGGTTGCAATCCCGATGCTGGCTTTGACGGCATGCTCCAGTCAGGGCGGACGCGCGCCGGAATCCAACAGCGGGGGCGGCGGGGGCCAGGCTGCCTCGACTCCGCGCATGAAGATTGCGCTGATCACGCACGCTCCGGCGGGCGACACCTTCTGGGACACCGTCCGGAAGGGCGCCGAGGAGGCCGCGGCAAAGGACAACGTGGAGCTTCTCTACACCAACGATCCCGAGGCGGGCCGGCAGGCGCAGCTGATCCAGCAGGCTGTGGATCAGAAGGTGGACGGAATCGCCGTCACCCTGGCCACGCCCGGTGCGCTGAAGGATTCCCTCAAGAAGGCCTCTGACGCTGGCATCCCCATCGTCAGCCTGAACGCCGGTGAGGACGTCTCCAAGGAGCTCGGGGCCTTCACGCACTTCGGCTCCAACGAACAGCTCGCCGGCCAGGCGGTGGGTGAGAAGCTGGCGGCTGAGAACTTCAAGCACCCCATCTGCGTTATCCAGGCCCAGGGGCACGTGGGGCTGGAAGCGCGCTGCGCCGGTGTGAAGTCCAAGGTCCCGGGAACCGAGATCTTGTACGTGAACGGCGCCGACATGACGTCCGTGGAATCGACGGCAACGGCCAAGCTGCAGGCAGCCAAAGACGCCGACGTCATCATCGGCCTGGGGGCACCCGTCACGCTCACACTGCTGAAATCCGTCGCAACTGCGGGCAGCTCGGCGAAGGTCGCCTCCTTTGACCTGAACAAGGAGCTTGCCCAGAAGATCGCGGACGGCATCGTGCTGTTCACGGTGGACCAGCAGCCCTGGCTCCAGGGTTACGGTTCCGTGGACGCCCTGTGGCAGGCCAAGCGGGGCGGCTTCAAGCTCGGCGGCGGGCAGCCGGTGCTCACCGGGCCCACCATCGTTGACAAGTCCAACGCGGCGGACGTCGTGAAATTCTCCGACCAGGGCATCCGCTAGCCCCCGCTGGTTGAGCCTGCCGAAACCACAGGCTCAACCAGCGGGGCCAACCCTTGGGCGAGCTTCAAAAGACGCCGCACGTCCTGCTCATCGGAGCGACTGGAAGCCAGCCGCGCCTCTGAGCCGGCCGTGGCTGCCGTGGCTGCCGCCAGGTCAATAAGGTCCCGCCGGTCGGCGCTCTTGGGCCGGCGCCAGTTGCTGGGCGATTTCCGCGGAGACTATGGACTTCGACCGCCGTCCGGCCGGGAAAACAAAGGCGTGCCGCCCAGGTGGGAAACCTGAACGGCACGCCTTTGTTGCGACATGCCCTTGGTTTCCTCGGCCGTGAACACGCAGACGAGGAATCCGACGGCGGTCAAGACTGCAGCGACGAGCATGGTGGGACCGGTGCCCCAGAAGGCGAGCCGAACCGCACCGCGAAACGTCACGAAGCAGCCCACAATCATGAGCATGACGACGGTGACCAGCGCGGCGGTGGCGAGCAGAATCCAGCGCCAGCAGCCGGAACCGAATGCTTGCAGCACCGACACGAGCCCAGACACAATATTGCAGGCAGCGGCCTGCGGGGGCTAAGGCAGGTGCGAGATTTCCGAGGTGCGGCAGGCCGTTGAACCTGTGGCAGCGAAGTCAAAACTACGATACCCGCGGGCCGTGCGGCTCCGGACAAAGCGGAAGCCTGCCGGCTGGTGCCGGCAGGCTTCCGTGGTGGTGCGTGTGTTGCGGGGGCGGTTAGTGGTCGACCAGCGAGGCAGCCAAAGCTGCGTCCGCCTCCCTTAGGACCACAGCGGCCACTTCGAGCCCTTCGATGCGGCCCAGTTCCACGTCTTCGTGTTCGATGTTGACGAGCATGTCGGGGTCCACCTCGTGGAGGGCGCGCAGGAACTCGGTCCAGTAGGCGGTGTCGTGGCCCTTGCCGAGGGCGACGAAGTCCCAGGCGGCGGGCTTGGGCCATTCGTTGGCCCACTCGTCGCCGCCGAGGTTGGTCCGGTTTTCCTCAGGGGAGAGCCGGCGGAAACGGTTGTCGAGGACACCGTAGATGGCGGCGGTGTCCTTGTTGACGCGCACGTCCTTGGCGGCTGCGTGGAAGACCAGTGGGCCAAGTTCGCGGACCACGGCCACCGGATCCATCTGCTGCCAGAACAGGTGGGAGGCGTCGAGCTCGACGCCTACGTGGGTGGCTCCGGTCAATTCGACCAGCTTGTACACGTCGGCGGGGTTGAAGACGAGGTTCTGCGGGTGCAGTTCCAGGGCCACCTTGACGTCGAGGTCGGCGGCGAGCCGGTCGGTCTCCTTCCAGAACTTGGCAGCGACGCCCCACTGGTAGTCGAGGACGTCCAGCGCTGCGGAGTTCCAGGCGTTGACGATCCAGTTCGGCACGGTGGCGCCGGGTTCCCCGCCGGGGAGGCCGGACATGGTGACCACTCGGTTCTGTCCGAGGCGGTGGGCCAGGCGGATGGAGCGGCGGATGTCCTCGGCGTGCTTGTCGCCGATGGCGCGGTTGGGGTGCAGCGGGTTGCCGTTGCAATTAAGCCCCGCGATGGAGACGCCGGTGGCCTCGAAGATCGCCAGGTAGTCATCGCGCGCGGCGTCGCTTTCGAGGATGTCGTCGAAGGTGGGAACGTGCACCGCCGGCAGGAATCCGCCGGAGTTGATTTCAAGGCCGGTCAGGCCCAGGCCGGCGACGACCTTCAGGGCCTCGGGCAGCGGGCGGTCGTGCAGGATCGCGTTGTAGACGCCGAGCTTCATAGCGTGATCATCTTTCCGTTGTTCAGGGCTGATTCGGTGACGGCGGCGAGCAGTTCCATGTTGCGGACGCCTTCGTCAAAGGTGGCGCAGCGCGGCAGGGATTCCGCTTCGCTGAGGCCGGCGACCTCTTCGAGGAACGCACGCGACTGGTAGGCGAACGCGTCGTTCTGGCCGAAACCGACCTCGGGGGCGTCCATGGCAAGGCCGCCGGCGATGTAGGGGTGGCCCGGGCCGAGGATGACCTGGCGGTAGCCGCTTTCGTGGCCGGAGCCGTCGTTGAGGAAGAGCCGGATCTCACCGGGGCGGCGCTGGTCGAACTTCGCGGAGCCGTTCTCGCAGAAGACCTCGAAGTTGAGGCTGTTCGCGTGGCCGGCTGCCACGCGGGAGACTTCGAAGCTGCCGGCGCCGTTTTCGAACTCGGCGGAAAAGGCTGCGTAGTCGTCGTTCTCCACGGCCTCATAGGTGTCGCTGACGGCGGCGTGGTCGTGTCCGATGACGGCGCCCAGCGGCAGAGGCCGCTTGTCGATGGCAGTGCTGAGGCGGCCGCCGCTGATGGACTTGATGTCGCCGCAGAGGAACTCCGAAACGTACGCCAGGTGGCTTCCGACGTCGGCCAGCGCGCCGGAGCCGGGGCCGCCCTTGTAGCGCCAGCTCATCGGCGCCTCCGGGCTGAAGCCGTAGTCCGTCCAGTAGCGGCCGCTGAAGTGCAGCACCTTGCCCAGGGTCCCGTTCCGGATCAGGTCGCGGATGTAGGCGATGCCCGGTGTGCGGCGGAAGGTGAACCCGATGCGGGCGATCGAGGATGCGCTGCGGGCGGCGTCGGCCATGGCCCGGGCGTCTTCCAGGGTGTCGCTCAGCGGTTTCTCGCACAATACGTGCTTGCCGGCGGCAAGGAGGCCCTCAACGACTTCCCGGTGCAGCGAGTTGGCGATGACAACGCTGATGACGTCGATGTCCTCGGCCTCGGCGATGGCCTGCCATGAGGTGTCGTTGCGCTCGTAGCCGAAGCGCCGTGCTGCAAGGGAACCGAACTCCGGGTTAACGTCGCCGATGGAAACGAGCCGGATCGGCGGCAGGACGGGGTTGTACAGGGCGGATGCGGTGCGGAAGGCGGCGGCGTGGGCCTTGCCGGCCATGCCCGCCCCGATGACGGCTACGCCGAGATCTTTGGGCATTGGTTTTCTCCTTTGAAACGGGCTTTGCGGGACTCGGCCGCTGTGACGTGGGACGCAAAATGGAGCGCTCCATAAACACGATAGGGGCGGAACTTTGTCCTGTCAATATCCTTAAAAGGTCAGCGCATAGGCGACAATTGCAGAGTGACCCAGGAGACCGGAAAACGCCCGAACATTTACGACGTTGCCTCCGCGGCCGGGGTATCGAAATCCCTGGTCTCGCTGGTCCTGCGCGGCGCCCCGGGCGTATCCGCCGCCCGCCGGGCCGCCGTCGAGGAGGCCATCGAAAGGCTGAACTATCGCCCGAGCCGGGCGGCAGCGACCCTGGCCGGCAATCGGTCCCGGACCATCGGCGTCGTTCTGGACGACTACCGGAACCTCTGGTTCGTCAGCCTGCTGGGCGGGCTGCACGACGAGCTTGCCCCGCTCGGCTTCCGGGTGGCCGTCGCCGACCCGTCGTTCAACGCCCGCCTGGACCGGACGCCGGTGGACGGACTCATGTCCTTGCGGGTGGACGGCATAGTGATCGCGACCGAGCCCACGGAGGAGATGTTCGCCGCCGTCGACGTTCCTGCGGTGGTGGCGGGTAACCGGGACGTCGTGGTCCCGGGGGCGGATATCGTCGCCAACGACGACGAAGCCGGTGGCCGCCTGGCCACCGGGCACCTGGTCGGGCTCGGGCACCGGGAAATCGGGCATGTGACCGGCGGGGGCGGCGCCGCACGTCTGCGGGCGCAGGGGTTTGAGGCCGCGATGCGCGGCCACGGGCTGCGGCCGCACACAGTGCAGGGCCACGGGCAGACGATGGAGCCGGACGGCTACGAGGGTGCGCTGAGGCTGTTGGACCAGAACCCCGCGATCACAGCGATTTTTGCGGCCAACGACGTGATGGCGATGGGTGTGGCGGCCGCGGCGCGGGACCGGGGGCGGCGGATTCCGGAGGATCTTTCCCTGATCGGCTATGATAATTCGCCGCTCGCGTCGGCGAATCTGCTGCGCCTGACCACCATCGACGGCCGCAACGGCGAGGTGGGTGCCGGGGCTGCAAAGGCCCTGCTGGGCCGCATGAAGGATCCGGAACTGCCGGTCCGGACGGAGCTCGTGGACCCGGAGCTTGTGGTCAGACGTTCGACGGCCGCCCCCGCCTAACGTGCGAAAGGCGAGGGCCGCCGTGCTTTCTTCAGGCGTGAGCCTTCAGGTCAGAGGGCGCCCTGGGCGCTGGTGCCGGCGGGGATTGCGGCCAGCCGGGTCACCTCCACCGGTTCTGCCAGGAGTCCCTCAAGGGAGGCATTCAGGCGCTTGACGGGCTCGCCGGCGCCGTGGGCATCGAGGAGCTCGGCGCTTTCCCATTTTTCAATCATGACGATCTGGCCGTTCGGGGCTTCGTGGATGGCGTACAGTTCGCAGCCCGGCTCCTCGTGGACCTCCGCGATGGCGGGGGACAGGGCGGCCACGACGTCGTCGAAGGCGCCTTCCTTGGGTGTGAACATGGCGGTGACAACTACGGTCATGGGTTTTCCTTTTCCTTATCTGGTTGCGGACTTGCTGGCGACGAGGCGGGCCGGTGCAACGCAGCTGCTGCGCGGCACAAAATCCGCCTTGACTTCGATGGTCCTGGCACCTGCGGGGAGCCGGCCCTGCATCCGGCCGAGGACGAGTTCGAGGGAATGCACCGCCAGCATACCGATCGGCTGCCGGATCACGCTGAGCGGAGGGCTTGTCAGTTCGGTCCACGGGTTGTCGTCAAAAACGATAACCGAGAGGTCGTCGGGTATCCGCACGCCCATCTGGACGAGGCGCCGGACTGAGCTCTGCACCTGGGCGGTATTGGCGACGATCAGCCCGGTGGGGGCGTCCGGGGATGCCAGGAGGGACCCGACGGCGTCACCCCCGCCGTCTCCGCGGAAGGGAACGTCTCGGACCAGCATGGGGTCGAGGCTTATTGAAGCGCTTTCAAGGGCGGCCCGATAACCGCCGATCCGGGAACGCCCGGTGGACGTGCTGGCGGGGCCGGTGATGAGGGCGATCCGCTCGTGGCCCAGAGCGATGAGGTGATCGGTTGCGCGGCGGGCCGAGTCGGAGTTTTCGATGCTGACGACGTCGACGTCGCTGAGTTCGGCAATGGCGCGGTCCACGAAGACCACGTTTACGCCGAGGTCCCGCAGGCGGTCCCATTTCTCGACGTTTCCGCCGGTTGGGGTGGCGATGACGCCACCCACCGAACGGTCCAGGAGCGTGTCCAGGGATTCCGCCTCAAGGTGCGGGTCCTCCTGAGTGGTCATGACCACCACCTGCACGCCGTGGCTGCGGGCCTCCCATACAACGCGGTCCGCCAGTTGGGCGAAGAACGGGTTGGCGAGGTCCGTGACCACCAGGCCGACGGTGAGGGCATGGCCCGCGCTAAGTTCGCGCGCCGCGGCGCGGGGACGGTACCCGAGTTCACTGATAACACTCAGGACCTGTTCGCGCTTGGCCGGGGCGACCGGGCCGGAGTCCGGGTTCAGCACCCGTGACACCACGGACACCGAGACCCCCGCCGCTGCCGCCACATCGCGGATAGTGGGCGCCTTCTTCAATGCTCCTCCTTGCAACCGGTGGTCTTCACCGACATCTGTTGACACAGCTTAACACTGACTGGTACAAAAGTGGAACCGGTTCCACTCGGTAACCCAAATCACAGCAGCAATGACGAAGAGGTGCTCCACCGCCCCCACGGTGGAGGTTGTCTCTCTTCGGTCTGACATCAATCAGAGAGATCCCCATGAACCTTCACAAGCTTCTTAGCGACCGCGAGAACCAGGGCCGTCCCATTCGTGTGGGCCTCATCGGGGCCGGCCGGTACGGCACCATGTACCTCGCCCAGGCCAACAACATTCCCGGCATCCACGTTGTGGCCATCGCTGACATCAATGTGAAGCGGGCTGAGGGCGCCTTCGAGCTGGTCGGCTGGCCGCAGAACCAGATCGCTCCGGACATCGCCACCGCCCTGGAGAACCGCTCCACCACCATCGTGGCAAACGCCGATGAGCTGTTCGACGTCGACATCGACGTCATCGTTGAAGCCACCGGCAACCCGATCGTCGGCGTCAAGCACGCGCTGCGGGCGATCGAAACCAAGAAGCACATCATCATGGTCACGGTCGAGGCCGACGCCCTTGCGGGTCCTGCCCTCGCCAAGCGCGCGGAAGAGGCCGGCGTCGTCTATTCCATGGCGTACGGCGACCAGCCCGCCCTCATCATGGAACTGGTGGACTGGGCGCGGACCAGCGGCTTCGACGTCGTATGTGCCGGCAAGGGCGCAAAGTACCTCGAGCACTACCACGAGATGAACCCGGACAACGTCTGGGAAAACTGGGAGTTCTCCAAGGAGCTCACCGACTCCGGCCAGCTCAACCCGTACATGCACACCTCCTTCCGGGACGGCACCAAGGCATCAATCGAGATGGCAGCCGTCGCCAACGGCGCCGGCCTCACGCCGTCGGACAACGGGCTGAGCTTCACCCCGGGCGACGTGGAAGAGATCGCCACCATCTGCCGCCCGGCCGACGTCGGGGGTGCCCTTGCGCACGAGGGAAGCGTGGACGTCATGTCCAGCGTCAACCGCGACGGCAGCTGGATCAGCCACAACACCCAGGAAGGCGTCTTCGTGGTGGTCAAGGCCACGAACGGCTACGTCTCCGGCTGCTTCAATGAATACCCCTGGCACCCGGACCCCACCGGCCAGTACGCCGCCCTGTACCGCCCGTACCACTACGTGGGCCTCGAGCTGAACATGTCCATCGCCAACGCAGCCCTCCGCGGCATTGCGACCGGCTCGCCCGTCGGCTTCTTCGGTGACGTCGTCGCCACCGCCAAGAAGGACCTGAAGGCCGGCGAATTCCTCGACGGCGAGGGCGGCTTCACGGTCTGGGGCAAGCTTGTCTCTGCCAAGCACTCCGTCGAAATCGGCGCCCTGCCGGTAGCCCTGGCGCACCACGTCGAGCTGCGTGCCGACGTCGCCAAGGGTGCCACCGTCCGCTGGGAAGACGTCATCATGGACGACTCGCTCGCCCAGGCCCTCGAGCTGCGCCGCGAAACCGAGGCGCTGGTTACCCAAGCCGCGCTGACCTCCTAATTCACCCAGCAATTCACAAGACTCCTTCCAATGAAGAAAGGCATCACATGAAATCGAAGACCCGCGCCCTCACCGGAGTGCTGGCATGCACCCTCGCCGCCTCCGTTCTCGCCGGCTGCGCCTCCGGAGCGCCCGGCGGCGGCTCGCCGGTGGCCAAGGTCCAGCTGTCCATCCCGGATCCGCTGACCTCCTCGGTAGGTGTCTCCGCCCAGCACTTCGCCGACCAGGTGAAGAAGACCTCCAACGGTTCGGTGGTTGTCACGGTGGTGCCGAACGGTACGAGTTTCAGCGGGGACCAGAACGCCGCCGTCACGAGGCTGCAGGGTGGCTCGCTGGACGCACTGATCCTGTCGACGTCGGTGTACGCGTCGGTGGTGCCGGAAATGAACGCGATCAGCATTCCCTACCTCTTCGATGACACGAAGGAAGAAGCTGCGTTCCTGGCGGGCAAGCCGGGCGACGTACTGAAGGAAAAGCTCAAGGAAAAGAACACCGTTGCCCTGTCCTTCCTTACCCGGACCGGCCGCCAGATCACCAACTCCGAACGCCCCATCGAGCAGCCCTCGGACCTGAAGGGCCTGAAGATCCGCGTGCCTGGCAACCCGCTGTGGACGGACTTCTTCGGCAAGCTGGGCGCCAGCCCCACCACCATGGCGTTCTCGGAGGTCTTCACCGGCCTGCAGACCGGAACCATCGATGGACAGGAAAACCCGATCGAGGTGCCGTGGACCAACAAGTTCTCGGAAGTCCAGAAGTACGTCTCGCTGACGCACCACATCAACGACGCCTGGGTCCTGGCCCTGTCCTCCAAGAAGTGGGACTCGCTGAACGAGGACCAGAAGAAGATCCTGACGGACGCCTCGGCTGAGACGGCCACCTTCAAGACCGGTTACGACGAGGAGCAGTCCAAAAAGCAGCTCGACGAGCTGACCGCCAAGGGCATGAAGGCCAACGAGCCGACCGCCGCCGGGCTTGAGCAGTTCAAGGCCGTTTCCAAGAGCCTCTACCCGGACTTCTCGAAGCTGATCGGCAAGGAATTCTTCGACCAGGCGATCGCCGCAGCCAAGTAACCCCCTTCGAGGGCCGGAGCGCCCTCCGGCGCCCCGGCCCTCGAACACCATCCCCTAAACAACATCCCCGCACTCAGCATCCCGCTCTCAACGATGACAGTCTGGAAAAACATGGAACATACACTCGCCCCCAAGGAACTCGAAGAGGTCCTTCCGTCTGATGCGGAAGAGATCCTTCACCACGGGCACGTCGCGCCGCGCTGGAGTGGAGCGGTCTGGCTGGACAAGGCCCTGGAATGGACCGTAGGCGCGGCGATCCTCGCCGAGCTCGTCGTGATCCTGCTGAACATCGCGGTCAGGGTCGCCACGGGTGACTCTGTGCTCTGGACCCAGGAAGTGTCTGAAATTGCGCTGCTGACCATCGCCTTCATCGGTGGTGCGATCGCCTATCCCAAGGGTGCGCACATGGCCGTCCAGGCCCTGATCATGCGGCTTCCGGCACACTGGAAGCCGTACCTGGCAGCCCTCGTCGACTGCCTCGTCTTCGTCATGAGTGCGGGCGCCTTTGCGCTCTTCGTTCCCACCCTGGTCCAGCAGCTCGAGGAAAAGACCCCGATCCTCCAGCTGCCGGTGTTCTGGGTTTCGCTGCCCTTCTCCATCGGCATGGTGCTCATTGCCTGGTTCGCCGTCCTGAAGCTCTGGCGCCAGCCGCGCCGCGCCGTCCTGGTGGCAGCGGGCATCACCGCAGCCCTGGCCGCCGTCGTTATCCTGTCCCAGCCGCTGTTCTACTACGCCTCGCCCAACCTCCTCCTCGGCGTGGTTCTGGTTGCACTGTTCGCACTGCTGTTCCTTGGCCTGCCCATCGCATTCGTCCTCGCACTGGCGTCCGGCATCTACCTCTACCTGGGCGGGATCTCTGAAGTCAGCGCCATCCCGATCGGCATGGCGTCGGGGGCCAAGGGCTTCGTGCTGCTGGCCATTCCGTTCTTCATCCTCGCGGGAACCGTCATGAACTCCGCCGGCCTGACCCTGCCGCTCGCCAAGCTGGTGGATGCGCTCATCGGGCACCTGCGCGGCGGCCTGCTGCAGGTTGTTGTCGTGACCATGTACATCTTCTCCGGCATTTCCGGCTCCAAAGTTGCGGACGTCGCCGCCGTGGGCACCACCATGCGCGGCATGCTTGAGGAACGAAAGTACCCGCGCGGCGAGGTGGTGGCTGTGCTGTCCGCCTCTGCCATCATGGGTGAGACCATCCCGCCGAGCATCGTCCTGCTCATCATGGGCTCCATCACCACGATCTCCACCACCACGCTGTTCCTCGCCGGCTTCGTTCCGGCCGCCTTCCTGGCCCTCGTGGTCATGGCGCTCGTCTTCCTCCGCGCAAAGAAGCAAGGCGGCGTCGCCAGCCCGAAGGCCACCTGGCGTGCGCGCGGCTCCGCTACGTTCTTCGCCATCCCCACGCTGCTGCTTCCGGTCGGCATGGTGGTGGGCATCCTCAGCGGCTTCGCCACCCCCACCGAGGTGTCCTCGGTCGCCGTCGCCTACGCCTTCGTGCTCGCCGCCGCCTACCGCCGCGGCAGCAAGCGGCTGCTGGGCGATACCCTGCGGGAAACCACGACGACGGCGGGCATGGTTCTGTTCATCATCGCCGCAGCCTCACCCCTCGCCCAGACCCTTGCCCTGGCCGGGGTATCCCAGCAGATCCATGACCTCATGTCCGGCCTCGGCGACTCACCGCTGCTCTTCATGCTGTTCACCATCGTGCTGCTGATCATCATGGGCCAGCTGCTCGAAGGCCTGCCCGCCGTCCTGATCTTCGCGCCGCTGCTCCTGCCCATCGCCACCGAATTCGGCGTCAACCCGGTGCAGTACGCCATGGTGCTGATCATCTCCATGGGCATCGGTTCATTCGCTCCGCCGGCCGGTGTCGGCTTCTACGTTGCCTGCGCAACCGGCCTCGAGACGGTGGAAAAGAGCCTCAAGCACTTCTGGCCGTACCTCATCGCGGTGTTCATCGGGCTGCTGGTGCTTGCCGCCGTTCCGTGGTTCAGCACCTTCCTGCCCGCCATGGCCGGCCTGATCCCCTTCTAACGACGTGAGCACAGTGACAGACAAAGCAGTGACAGACACGCAAAATCAGGCGACGCCCGAAGTTCCACCGTCCGTCGCCCTGATGGGCACCGGCCCGATGGGCGCCCCGATCGCCCGCAACATCCTGGCCGCCGGCGTTCCCCTGACGCTCTGGAACCGCACCGCGGAAAAGGCCAGGGCCATCGGCGGGGGACAGTTGGCCGGCACCCCGGCGGAGGCTGCGGCCGGCGTCGTCCTGACCGTCCTGCCGGACTTGCCGCAGGTCGCCGACCTGCTGCCTGGTCCGGACGGACTGCTGGCCGGGTGGAAGGCGGCCGGCATCGAGGACCCTGTCCTGGTCATACACGGAACAGTGTCCCCGGTGGCCGTGGCCCGGTTCGCCGAGGACTGCCGGAGCCGGTACGGGGTGACGGTGGTGGACGCGCCGCTCAGCGGCGGCATCATCGGAGCCGAGGAGGGCCGGCTGAGCACCATGGCCGGAGGACCGCGGGGCACCGTGCGGCGCCTCCTGCCGCTCTTCGAGCTCTACAGTTCTACGGTGGTCTGGTTTGGCGAGGCCGGTGCGGGGTCCACGGTCAAGGCCTGCAACCAGATCGTCGTGTCCGCCACCGTTACGGCGCTGGCCGAGGCGATGGCCGTGGCGACCGCCACCGGGCTGGATCTTGGGAAGGTGCAGTCCATCCTGGCCGGCGGCCTGGCGGATTCTGAAGTCCTCCGGCAGAAGGGGCAGCGCTGGATCGACGGGGACTTCGAGGGCGGCGGGTCTGCGAAAAACCAGCTGAAGGACCTGAACTTCATCGCCGAGATCGCCAAGGACAGCGGGCTGAAGCTTCCTCTCTCCGCCAGCGTCCGCAACGCCTTCGAGCTCATGGTGGACGCAGGCGACGGCGACCTGGACCACACCGGGATCTACCGGACTGTCCTGGGGCAGGCAGGATAGGCCAGTCAGGATAACGGCAGGTTAGCGGCGTCTCAGGAGTCGGTAAGGCGCCGGGAGCCGTCAATGCAGCTGCGGACCAGGGCCTCATTCGCCGGTCCGGTGGCGAAGATGATCCTCAGCGTGACGGTGTCACCTTTTTGCTCAGGCCGGGTATGGTGCGGCGCGAGCGGGCAGGGCGGCGGGTGGTCCCAGCTTCCGCACAGCTCGAGGGTGACCGCCGCGCCGAGGGCGGCAGTATCGGGCGCTGGCATGCCGTCCCGGGCGGCGTCCATGGCGACCGTGGCCAGATGCACGTATGCCGATCTCAGCGGCGTCATGCCCCGAGGTGCTCGAGCAGCGCGTCGAGGATTGGCAGCTGGCCCTTGACGAGCTTCACTCGTGCTTCGGATTCACCGATCCACTCGGCGCGGTCGATCTCGGGAAAGTGCTGGACCGTTCCTGAGCCCTTGGGCCACTCCAGCGGAAACGTGTTGCTCAGTATTTTCTCGGGCTTGAAGGCGGATTCGGCCGTGAATGCCGTGATGAGTTTGCCCGAGGGCTGCCGGAAGGTGCCGAGCAGCACGTACTCCGCGGCGGGCGCCGGGACTCCCATTTCCTCGGCGAACTCGCGCTGTGCCGCCGCCAGCGGATCCTCCCCTTCGGGGTACTCGCCCTTGGGAATCGACCAGGCGCGCTCATCCTTGCGCTCCCAGAAGGGGCCGCCCATGTGGGCGATCCACACTTCCACTTCCGCCCCGCCGTTCTGCCGGTACAGCAGAAGGCCTGCACTCCTGACCGCCATGTTGCCCTCCTGCCCCAAGGCTACCCCCCGGGCCGCCGGCAAAGAGCGGCGCCCTCCGCGTCCGGCGAGCAGGATGGCAGCAATGTTGGTGGCGACGATGACCGCCATGCCCAGCCACTCGTGCAGCACGAGGATCTGGCCCAGTACGATAGTCCCGCAGAGAGCGGCCAGCAGCGCGTTGATGCTCATAAATACGCCGAAAAAGCCGGGCTGGATGTGCCGCAGCGCGATGAGGTCCGCGGCGTAAGGGACGACCGAGCACAGCACGCCGGCGATGACCGAATAACCCAGCGCAGGACCGGCCAGCGAACCCTGGGCCAGCAGATGCGCCACCACCGGCAGGTAGAAGACCAGGGAAACCGCTGTGGCGGCCGCGGGCGCCTGCAGGCCCGGCAGCCGTTGCCCGGCGACCCTGTTCGGGACGATGTAAGCCGCCCAGCAGACGGCCCCGGCCATCGCGATGCCGATGCCGGCGAAATCGCTGCTGGGAGCGGGCAGCACCAGAATGTAGACCCCGCATCCGGCGAACGCCGCACACAGCATGTCCAGCCGGGTCCTCGAGCGCATCAGGGCAATGGCCAGCGGGCCAAGGAACTCCAGCGTCACGGCCAGGCCACGGCCGATCCGCTCGATGGCGACGTAGAGGCAGATGTTCATCAGGGCGATGGAAGCGCCCAGCAGGAGCGTCGGCCACCACTGGCGCCAAGTGAAACGGTGCAGGGGAGGCCGGGCCGCGGACAGGAGCACGGCGGCGGCAACAAGCTGCCGCACGGCCACCACCCCGGCGGGGCCCATCGCCGAAAACGCGTGTGCGCCGATGCCGGCGCCCACCTGGTTGCTGATTCCGCTGGCGGTCATGGTCAGGACTCCGCCCAGGATCCGACCCTGGGCTGGGGCTGACTGACGGCGTCCCCGGCCGGTGCCGGGCTCTGCGAACGTCTCCATAGACAGAAAGTGTGCGGGCAGGCCGGCAAACCTATAAATGTCCCCGCTGCCGGTTCTATACGATAGGCGTATGAATCTTGAGCTGCGCAATCTCCGGGCACTCGTGGCTGTTGCCGAGGTTCAGACATTCACGGACGCGGCCATCGCGCTGGGGACCTCCCAGGCCAGCATCTCGCGGTCCGTTGCTGCCCTTGAGAATGCCCTCGGCGTGCGTGTTTTCCAGCGGACGACGCGCAGCGTCACGCCCACGGCGACGGGCAAACGCATCATCGAGCACGCGCGGCGGGTCTTGGACGAAGCCAGGCTGCTGGAGGAGGCAGCCCGCGATGCCTCCGGTGAATTCAGGGTCGGATACGCGTGGTCCGCGGTGGGCAGCCGGACCCTCTCCGTGCAGCGGCGCTGGGAGGATTCGAACCCTGCTGTCCCGCTGGTCTGGGTGCAGTCCGGTTCGCCGGCTGCCGGCCTGGCCAACGGAACAGTTGATGTCGCCGTCGTCCGCAAGCCGCTCAACGACCCCCGCTTCGCCGAGACGCTGATTGGAACGGAACGGCGCTACGCCGCGGTAGCCGCCACGGACCCGCTGTCCCGCCGGCGCTTCCTGCGCATGGCCGACTTTGCCGGGCGGGTGCTCGCCGTGGACAGCCGGACGGGAACCACCTCGGTGGACCTGTGGAGCCCGGAGGCGCAGCCCGCATCCCTCCGACCGGTCCAGGGAGTGGACGACTGGCTGACGCTGATCTCCACCGGACAGGCCATGGGGATGTCCTCTGAGGCAACAGCCACGCAGTACCCACGGCCCGGCGTGGCCTACAAGGTGGTTCGGGACGCGCCGCCCATTTCCGTGTTCCTCGCGTACTGGAAAGACGATCTGTCGGCGCTCATCGCCGAATTTGCAGGGCTGGCGCGGCAGGCGTACGCATACGCCGACGGCGGCTAAAGAACGCTCCTTGTCCGGTTCCCCTCGCAGGGGGAAACTGGAGAAAACGATGAGAAAGGAGTCTGCCGTGCGCAAGAGAACAGCGTGGATCATCGGAGCAGCGGTCGCTGCGGCGGCTTTGGGGGGCGCGTCGGTGGCTGCGGCTTCCGTGAATCCCTTCGATGATGACACAACGGGCAACGGCGGCACCCAGCAGCCGCTGAACCAGACCGACCGCGACAAAGCCGTCGACGCCGCAATGGCCAAAGTGGGCCCCGGACAGGTCACCGAGGTCGAACGGGGCGACGACGCCGGTTCTTCCTACGAGGTAGAAATCCGCAAGAACGACGGGTCCGAGGTGGAAGTTAACATCGGCCCCAACTTCCAGGTGCTGAACCAGAGCCAGGACGACTAGCGACCAGCGCCGCTCAGCCAGCAGCAGGGCTCAGCCAGCGAGCCATTCGCCTGCCCTCATCACGGCGGCCACCTCAAGATCCGGCGTGAGGACCACCAGGTCCGCCTTCCGGCCGGCCTCGATGCGTCCGACGTCGGACAGCCCCAGCATGTCCGCCGGATTCTGGCTGGCCGCGCGGACGGCATCGGCGAGCGGGATGCCGGCGTCGTGGACGGCGTGCCGCACCGCCGCATCCAGCGTGAGGATGCTGCCGGCGATGGTGCCGTCGCTGACCAGGCGCGCCTCGCCGTCGGACACCTGGACGTCCAGCCCGCCCAACCGGTACCTGCCGTCCTGCGCGCAGGCCGCCGCCATGGCGTCGGTGACGAGGACGGCGCGGGCCGGGCTGGCGGCAATGAAGCGGACCAGCGACGGGTGGAGGTGCACGCCGTCGGCTATCACCTCGGCAAACACCGCGGGGTCCTCCAGCAGTGCCAGCGCGGGTCCGGGTTCCCGGTGGTGCAGCGGCCGCATTGCGTTGAACACGTGCGTCCCGGCGGTGGCCCCGGCGGCGATGGCTTGGCGCGCCAGGTCGTAGCCGGCTCCAGTGTGGCCGATGGCCGCGACGGCGCCGTAGCCGGTGATCTGCCGGACGGCGGCCAGGCCGCCTTCCAGTTCCGGCGCGATGGTGACCATCCGGACGGTGCCCCGCCCGGCCAGCATCAGCCGGTCGATGGCCGCCGGTTCCGGGGCGAGCAGAAGATCCTCGGCGTGGGCGCCGCGGTGGTCGGGGCTGAGCCAGGGGCCCTCCAGATGGATCCCGGCCAGAACGCCCTCCTCCACCAGGGGGGCCAGTACGGCCACCGCCTTCTCAAGCTGGGGGAGCGGGGCCGTCACCAGGCTGGCCATCAGGGTGGTGGTGCCGTGGGAGCGGTGCACCCCGGCAATGCGGACCGCGGCGGCAGCGGGGTCGGCGTCGTTAAAGCTGGAGCCGCCGCCACCGTGGATGTGGGCGTCCACGAAGCCCGGGGCGAGGATGGCATCCGGAAAATCGGTGTCGGGCTCCCGCGGCGGCAGCCCGGGACCCGCCGCGGTGATCCGGCCGCCGTCGGTCTCCACCCAGCCGGGCTCCAGCACGGCACTGGTTTTAGCGTCACCGGTTTTAGCGTCACTGGGCAGGATGACCCGGGAAGCAGAAATGAGCGTCGGACTCACCAGGTTTCCGTGATCTTGCGCAGGCCTCGGGGAGCGTCCGGGTCCAGGTGGCGGGCTGACGCCATCGCATGCGCCAGCCGCTGCAGGGGCATAATCTCCAGGATCGGCGAGAGCTGCTCGTGGACTGCCGGCAGCGGCACCACGTGGTTCAGCGGACGGGCCGCTCCTGCGTCGCCCACGAGGCAGACATCCGCGCCCCGTTCGGCCAGCCGGTCCAGCACCGGGTGCAGGGCGCGGCCGCCGGCGCCGGGGGAGGCGACGGCGATGACCGGCCAGTCGGCGTCGATCATGGCAAAGGGCCCATGCAGCAGGTCCGCGCCGGAGAAGGCATGGGCGGCCAGGTAGGACGTTTCCATCAGTTTCAGTGCCGCCTCCCGTGCGGTGGGGTAGGAGAAGCCGCGTCCCGTGGTGACAATGTGGTTCACGAAGCGGTAGCGGTCTGCAACCTCCAGTATCTCCGGCCGGGCCAGCACATCCGCGCCGAGACGCGGCAGGTCCGCCGCTTCCGCGCCGTTTCCTCCGGCCCACGCGTCAACCAGCAGCCACAGCGCCAGCAGCTGCGACGTGTAGCTCTTGGTTGCGGCCACGGCGCGCTCCGGTCCCGCCAGGATGTCCAGGTGGTGCCGGGCGGCAGCCGCCAGCGGTGAGGACGGCGCGTTGGTGACGGCCACGGTGAGGGCGCCGCCCCGGGCGGCAGCGGCGGTGGAGTCCACCAGGTCCGGGGAGCCGCCGGACTGGCTGACCGCCAGCCACAGCACCCCGTCCATCCTCGGTTGCGCGCCGTATACCGTGAGGCTCGACGGCGATGCCAGCCCGGCCGGCAGCCCCAGCACCGTCTCGATGAGGTACTTCGCGTACAGGGCCGCGTGGTCGCTGGTGCCGCGCGCGGCCAGGAGCACGTACCTGATGTCGGCGTCCTGGAGGGTGGCGGCCAGCCGGGTGATGGCGTGGCGCCCGTGCTGGAGCTGCCGGGCGAGCGCCTCCGGCTGTTCCAGGATTTCGGCGGCCATCAGGGAACCGGGAAGGGGTGAGGTGGCAGTGGTTCCGGTGCGTTGGGCGGTCATGGGTCTCCTTGGGGGATCAGTGGGTTAGGGGTAATGGGAAAGTGAAAGGGGTCAGGCGCGGATTGTGGTGGCAGGCCGGCTTGGTGCGTCGGCAAGCTGGCTGGCCAGCTCCATGGCGCCCCAGGCGGGGGAGCGGTCGAGTACGCGGACGTGGGTGAGGCCGTTGTCTCCCAGCAGCTCGCGCACCCGGGTGGCCAACGACGGCTGGTTGACCAGCATCCCGCCGGCCAGCAGCACCGGGGCATTTTCCGGCATGGTGCCCAGCCTCCGGTTCACGGTCAGGGCCAAGCGGGCGAGATGCCGGGCGGCGTCATCGGCGATGGCGGCGCTCGCGGGGTCCGTGGCGGCGAGGCCGAACACGGTCCCGGCCAACCCGGCCCAGTACCGGCGCTCCGGCCGGCGGTAGAACAGATCCAGGAGCTCAGCGGATTCCGCGGCTCCGGTCTGCGCCAGAAGCTGAGACGTCAAGGGCCCGGCGGGCAGGCCGTCGTCGGAGTCCTGCAGGGCGTTGCGGACCGCGCTGCGGGCCACGGCGTAGCCGCTGCCTTCGTCGCCGAGCAGGTAGCCCCAGCCGCCGGCCCGGGCTTCCCGGCCGTCGGCGGACTTTGCCCACGCGGCGGATCCGGTGCCGGAGATCAGGACGGTGCCTGCCGCCAGGCCGCCGGCGGCGAGGAGGATGCGGGTGTCGTGGTCCACCTGTATCCGGGCTCCGGGGAAGCGGCGGGACAGGAGACCCGTCAGCCGTTCCCGGGCTGCCGGGGTGTCCGCTCCCGCGGCCCCGGCAAACACGGTGTGTATTCCGTGGTTGGCAGGATCACCGATGCCCAGCCGGGCGGCGAGGTCGTCCAGCGCCGCGGCGGCTTCCTCTTCCCCGACGGAGGCGATGTTGGCGCTGCCCACCGTGCACTCGGCGACGCTCTGAATTAGGGGTGCGCCGCCGCCGTCGTCGGTTGGTACGGTGCCTGCCGCAACAGCGTCCGCCAGAATGGCGTGCGTCTTGGAGCCGCCGATATCCAAACCAAGGACACGGTCCAAACCAAGGACACGGTCCGGGCCGAGGACGTGCCGCATCACTTGGCCGCCGGTGTGCTGCTGCTGTCATTGTTGCCGGTGGCTTCAGGCCAGCGGGCGCCGTTTTCCCAGTAGTGGCGGATTTCCTCGAGGTTCCGGCCCTTGGTTTCGGGGGCCAGGCGGTGGACGAAGACGAAGCCGGCGATGGCCAGCGCACCGAACACCGCGAACGTGCCGGCACCGCCGAGACGCTGCAGCATGGTCAGGAAGAACGCCGCGACGATCACGTTGGCCACGAGGTCCGAGGTCAGCATGGCGCTGGCGCCCAGGGAACGCAGCCTGGCGGGAAACGACTCACCTGCGTAGACCCACACCAGCGCGCCGAAGCCGAACGTGAAGCCCACAGTGAACAGCAGAACCCCGAGGAAACCGACCACGGTCAGGATTCCGCCGAAGTCGCGTCCTGCCAGAAAGACGCCCACCAGGATGGCGTTGGCCACGATCATCATGCCGATGCCGCCGAGCAGGATGGGGCGCCGGCCCACCCGGTCCACCAGGGACAGTGAGACGAACACGGCCACCAGGGAAGCGGCCTGGACCAGCGCGGGCAGCAGCAGGAGGGCGGCGTTGCCGGTGAAACCCATGGCCTCGAAGATCCGGGGGCTGTAATAGACCACGGCGTTGATGCCGGTGATCTGGATGAAGAAGCCAAGCCCGACGACGAATACGGTCGCCTTCAGGTACGGCGAGCGGAGCATCTCCCGCAGGCCGCCGCCGCGCTCTTCGCTGATGGCCTGGCGCATGTCCGCCAGTTCGGCGTCGACGTCGGCATCGGGCTCGATCGAGCTGAGGGTGCGGCGGGCATCTTCGGTGCGTCCGCGCATCATGTACCAGCGGGCGGTGTCCGGGAGGCGGAAGGTGACGGCGAGGACCGCGAGGGCGGGGACGGCGGCGAGGCCCAGCATCAGCCGCCAGTTCTCGGTCGCGGACAGGACGTAGGCGGCCAGGTAGCCGATGATGATGCCGATCACAGTGGCCACCTGGTAGGCGACGAGGAGGGCGCCGCGCACCTTCGGCGGCGCCGACTCCGCCACGAAGACAGGGACTACCACCACGGATATGCCGATGGTCAGGCCCAGGAGCAGGCGGGCCACGAGCAGCATGGGCACATCAGCGGCAAGGGCGCTGAGCACGGCGAACGCCGCATAGGCCCCTGCCACGCCCACCATGCAGGCCTTGCGGCCTACCTTGTTGGCGAGCCAGCCGCCCAGGACGGCGCCCAGCACCTCACCGACGACGACGGCGGTGGTCACCAGCTCTTGTTGGCTGGTGGAGAGGTGGAACTCCTTGGTGATGAACAGCAGGGCGCCGGCGATATTCGACAGATCGTAGCCGTAGATTATGCCGATGGTGGCGGCGGTGCCGCCGACCAGGAGGCCGAGGCGCGGTGTCTTGCGCAGGTCTTGCAGGAACGACATCTTTGGGTCCTTGGAAGTGGGTTGGGGGAGTTGGCGGTCCGGAACGGATGCTAGCCGCAATTGGTGTAAACCAATTTCCATCATTTTGGCCTAGACCAATTGTCGTGTCAATAGGTACCATCAGATTCATGGAATCCTCCGCGGCCGCTGCCCTGCCCAAGTACTACGTACTCAAGGAGCAGATCCTCACCCTCATCGAGGACGCGGCGCCCGGAACGCTGATCCCCACCGAACGCGCGCTCGCCGAGCAGTACGCAACTTCCCGCACCACCGTCCGGCAGGCCATCGGCGAGCTGGTGGCAGAGGGCCGCTTGGGCCGGACGCAGGGGCGGGGGACGTACGTGGCGCCGCCGAAGGTGACGCACGTCCGCCAGCTCACGTCCTTTTCCGACGACGCCGCGAGCCAGGGCCTCACGGCTGCGGCCCGGATCGTGGACGTGAGCGTGCTCCCGGCCGACCCGGCCACGGCACGGCGCCTGGCGGTGGAGCCGGGAACGGACATTCACCGGGTGGAGCGCATCAGGCTGGTTGACGGCGAGCCGCTGGCGCATGAGGTTGCGTTCCTCGCGGGGCCGCTGCCGGATCTGGCGCGGACAGTGGCGGAGCGCGGCTCCTTGTACGCCGCCCTCCGCGAGGACTACGGAATCCGGATTGCCGAGGTGGAGGACACCGTGGAGACGAAGCTGGCCGGACCGGCCGATGTGCAGCTCCTCGACGTCGAAATGGGCGCCCCCATGCTGTTGGTCCACCGGCTCGGCTTCACCCCGGACGGGCAGCCCGTGGAGTGGACCGAGTCGGTGTTCCGGGGGGACAGGTTCCGCTTCGTGGCGCGGATGCGCGTCTGAGCTGGGCCTTTATTACGCCCCACTGCGGAAAGTGAAGCACTGTTGCGTTGCACGACGGCGGGTGTCGCCAGGCGTTGTGAAGCAAGTTACCCGGTGGTTGTGTAAGTCCATAATCAGCGACTGGGGCGGCGCAACGCCCTCCCTGGATCGAGGGGGAAATGATCACAGCTTTGGTTCACAGGATCAGGACGCAGTGCAGCGCGGAACTGAGCACCTTCCGCAGCCAGATGCACGCACTGGCGCGGCAGGACATCGGTTCCGGCCTGGACGCGGCAGCCACCACCATGGCCCGGCGGGCGTGCCTTGCCACCCCGGGAGTTTCCGTGGACATCGTTGGCTTCACCTGCCCGCGGTCCTCCGGCGGCACGCCATCGGTGCGGGTTGCCGTGTCCCTCAGCGTGCAGCCCGGCCGGGTGGCCTCCGCCGTCCACTGGGAGGAGGCCCATGCCTGGGCAGGGGCGGTGGCCAGCGGGGAATGGGCTGCCGCCGAGTACGTCGGAAGCCAGGAGAGCTCGGCCGGGATGGTCTTTCACTACGCCCTGAAAAATGCGGAGGACCCTGACGCCGTGCCCGAATACTCAGGTGCCGAATACTCAGGTGCCGGAGTACTCGGCACCTGAGTATTCGGCGGACTATTCCACGGCGCTGTAACTAGGACCGACGCTTCCGGGGGCTCCCGCGCGAACTGGCAGGTGACGCCCGCAAATCCCGGTTTTGCGGGCATTACCTGCCAGTTCGCGCTTTCTAGGGCCACGACTTAAAACCAAAACGATCCGGCGGGAATGTTCCTACCGGATCCTTTTGGTCTGTCTTGCCGGGTTACTCCTTGCCCAGCCCTGCGGCAGAGGTCTTGTCGCCGGTGACCTCGTTCAGCTTGGTCAGGTCGAAGATGCCGTTGATGTCGGCCTGCTTGGTGGTGCCGGCGTCCACCCCGTCCTGCAGCAGCTTCTTGAAGGCTCCAGCCAGCGGGTCCACCGTGAACACGATGTTCTTCAGGGAGCGGTCGATGACCTCCTGCGGGAGTGCCTTGCCCGCAGCTTCCTTCAGGGCGGCGTTCACTTCCGTGGCCTTTTCCGCGGCCGGGGTGTCGTTGAGCCACTTCACGGCCTCCACGTGGCCCTTGAGCAGGGCTTTCACGGTCTGCGGGTGCTCGGCGGCGAACTTCTTGTTCACGATGAGGATGGTGGTGGGGAACTCGCCGGGCTTTCCGGTCAGCGACCCGCCCCACAGGTCCTTCTCGTCCACCAGGACCTTCGCCCCGGCCTGCAGCACCAGACGGGAGGCCCACGGCTCGGGCAGCCACGCGCCGTCGAGCTTGCCGTCCTGGAACAGCTTCAAAGTCTGGGCGTTCTCGGTCGGGTTGATGGCAACGTCCCCACCGCCGTCGGTGTTGGTCTTGTAACCCTGCTTGCCCAGCCAGGCGCGGAGCGCCACGTCCTGGGTGCCGCCGAGCTGCGGGGACGCCAGGGTCTTGCCCTTGAGGTCAGCCGCAGACTTGATCTCCGGCTTGACCACGAGCTGGGCGCCGCCGGAGGCAGCCCCGGCGATGATGTTGATTGATTCGCCCTTGCTCTTGACGAACGAGTTGATGGCCGGGTTCGGGCCGATGTAGGTGGCGTCGATCGCGCCGGCGTTCAGCGCCTCGATGGCGGCCGGGCCCGCGTTGAACACCTGCGTGGTCAATTTGGTGCCGCCGAGCTCCTTCCCGATGAAGCCCTTCTGGACGCCCACCAGCGCGGTGGCGTGGGTGATGTTCCCGAAGTAGCCCAGTTTCAGTTCGGTAGCGGGGCTGGTGGCTGCGGCCGCGGTGGCGGAACCCGGGGCGGAGCTGTTGGCCGCCGTAGTGGCGACGGCGACGCCTGCGCCGAGCACCGCAAGGATGCCGGCGGCGATACCGATCTTGAGCCCGCTGGCGCGCTTCCGGCCGGCGGGCTGGCCCGCGGCGATCCGGGTGGAGCCCGGGTTTTCGTTTGAGGAAGAAGACATGACGTTTTCCTTTTGGATGATGGAGCGGAGGGGATGGCGCTGCGCGTTGGATTGAGATTACGGAGGCGCCTCGGGCGGCCACAATGGCTGTCGACGCAGGCGTTCACCCGGCGTCGTAATCGTTCATGCTGGCGGTCTTAGAGCTTCATCAGGAGTCGCGGAACGTCAAAAACCGGGGGCTTACAGCTCGTCCAGGGCGGACTTCAGGGTTTCCAGGACGGCGGGCAAAAGGTGCTGCTGCCGGCCCCAGATCGGGTCGAGGAGCTCGACGTACCAGGAATCGGACAGCAGGAGGGCGAGGGTTTCGTTGCTCTCGCGAGCCCAGTCCTGGATCTGCTCCGATTCGACCGGACTTTCGCTGCTTCCCAAAACAGTGACCACTTCGCCGTCGTGCAGCGTGACCGGCACGGAGGCCTGGCTGACCTCCCCCGGGGCGTGGACGATGGCAATGAGTTCCGTCTCGGCGGACAGCCGCAGCAGGAGGGCCGCCGACTCCGCGGAGCAGAAACCGGTGACGTACTCGCGCTGGGCATGGCCCGCCTCGGGGCCGAGGCCAGGCTGGGATTCCTTCGTGAACAGTCCGCTGCGGTTGAGCTCAGCCAGCCGGCCGGCGATGGGCAGGGTCTCGTCATCGAACCGCGGGGCCAGGGCTCCGGGCTGGTATTCGCTGGTGCCCTCCAGCCACCGTGCGGTCAGCTCCCCGGCGGCGGCCAGGGTGCCCGCCTGCCGCCATACTTCGCGGTCTGCCAGGAGCCTGCCGTAGCCGTCACGTTCGGTGGTGAATTGATCGCTCATACTCGATGCTAGGCGCGGAACTGGGCTGTTGGGCAGGGCGAATGACGCCTTCGAACGCCTTGTGAATCGCGGTTACGCCGTGTATCTTCCGGTTTCCCCGCGCTTTGACCGCCGCTTTTTTGCTGCCGGATAGTTGCTGCCACAACCTTCGCATCAACTCCTTCCATCACTACTTTCCAAGGGGCAACCATGGTCCGTCAGTCTCTCAAGTCCCACACTCCAAAGTCCCGTGCGGGCGCACTCAAGCCGGCGGTGGGCCTGGCCCTCGCCGCGACCAGCCTGCTGGCCCTTTCCGCCTGCTCCGATCCCGGGGCCGCGGCGGTGGCGGACGCGCCGGCCGCCACCAACACCGCCACGTCATCAGCCAAGACCTTCAACCTCACGCCCGAACAGGACCGGTTCCCCGTGGACGAGACGGCTGCGGCGCTGGTTCCCGCGTCGATCAAGAAGGACGGAAAGCTGACCGTGGCGGTCAGCCCGTTCGCTCCGCCGCTGGCCGTTTACGCCACCGACAACAAGACGCCGGTGGGCAACGAGGTGGACATCGCCGTCGCACTGGCCCAGACGCTGGGGCTGGAAGCCGAGATCGTTCCCACCGCCTGGGCGGACTGGCCCCTCGGCGTCGAATCGGGCAAGTACGAGGCTGTCCTCTCCAACGTCACCGTGACGGAGGAGCGCAAGCTCAAGTTCGATTTCGCCAGCTACCGGGACGACAAGCTCGGCTTCTACGCCAAGAGCGGCAGCGACATCACCAAGGTCGAATCCGCCCCGGACGTGGCCGGCAAGCGCGTCATTGTCGGCTCGGGCACCAACCAGGAGTCGATCCTGCCGCGCTGGGACGAGGAGAACAAGGCCAAGGGGCTGAAGCCGGTCGAGTTCCAGTACTACGACGACGACTCCGCCTCGAACCTCGCGCTGCAGTCCGGCCGTGCGGACCTGACGTTCGGGCCCAACGCCACGGCCGCCTACAAGGCCGCCACAGACGAGAAGACCAAATTGGTGGGCCTCGTGGACGGCGGCTGGCCGCTGAAGGCGAGCATCGCCGCCACCACCAAGAAGGGCAACGGCTTCGCCGCCGCCGCGGAGGCCGGCCTGAACCACCTGATTGAGGACGGCACCTACGGCAAGATCCTGGACCGCTGGGGCCTGTCGGCGGAGGCCGTGGCCAAGTCGGAACTGAACCCGGCGGGCCTGCCCAAGAGCTAAACCGCGGAATCGGTTGCTCCGTAACTGCCCTTATCAGGCGCGAAAACGGCGGTTGCGGAGCAGCCGATGGGGTTTTAGGCGCCCGGAACCACCTTGAGTGCGGAGTTCCACTGGAACTCCGGCAACTGGTCGTTGGCCGAGAGCAGTATGTGGAGGAATCCGGCCTGCTCCAACTGCCGGGCGCGGCGCTGGGGCCCGACGACGATCGGCCGGAGGCCGCCTGCCGAGGCGAAGTCCGCCACGGCCCGCACGGCGTCCTCGTCGTCGCCCGCGATGAGGACGTCGAGCTGCTGGCCTGCCACGTTGCCGGCGACAAGCGTTCCGGCGAAGGTGGTGTTGAAGGCCTTCACCACTTTGGCTCCGGTGGATTTCTGGAGCTCTTCCGCCCCTGAGCTGCCGTCGGGGACACTGAGGCCTTCGTAGGTGGACGTGTCCACCGGATTGGTGATGTCCACGTACACCTTGCCGTCCAGTGCACTGCCGTACCTGGCGACGACGTCCTTGGCGGGATCGAAGTAGACGGCGGGGATCACAATGGCACCGCTGAGGTCGTCGCCCACCGCGCCTGCGGTCACCTGGCCCCCAAGCTCGGCCGCGAGGGCATCGGCCTTGCCCTTGTCTTCGTGCGCCAGCAGCTGGACGCTCTTGCCGCCCGCGATGGCGCGGGTTGCAAGTCCCCGGGCCATGTTGCCGGTTCCGATGATGGTGACGTCAGCCATTGTGTTCTTCCTTCCAGGGGGTCAATCCAGGGGTTAGGAAATCCATGTCTAGGTGGGCGACGTTACTTCAATCTCCAACAAAATCAATAGGCCGGGCAGCCGCCTCGGCGAGGCCGGTGCTGCCGCGGACGATCAAGTCGCATGGAAAATTCACCCTCCGCGGCGGCTCCCCCGGCGCATGGATGCGCTCCAGCAGCATCCGGGCTCCCACGCGTGCCATTTCGCGGCTGGGCTGGCGCACGGTGGTGAGGCTGAACGAATCCCAAGCCGCCATGTCGACGTCGTCGTACCCGATGACCCAACAGTCCTGCGCCGGAATCCGGTTGGCCCGCAGCGCGTCGAGGGCGCCGAAGGCCATCAGATCGTTGGCGCAAAAGACGGCCTGGGGCCTGTCGGCGCGGGCAAGCAGGCGGTTCATGACCTGCGCGCTGACGTCGTGGGAGAACCCTCCGTGGAAGCGGAAGTGTTCCGGAACGCCGTGGCCCCGCTCGGCCATCCTGTCCAGGAAGCCCTTGGCGCGCTCACGTGACGTGCTGGCGTTTTCGGCACCGCCGATGAAGGCCACCCGGGTCCTGCTGTTATCCAGGAGGTAGTCGGCGACGGCCGCACCGCCCTCGGTGTTGCTGCTGGTGACCTGGTCGCAGTGCAGGCCCTCCACCACGCGGTTGATCAGAACGATCGGGCTCTTCTTCTCAATGGCTGCCTGCAGCTCGACGGAATCTTCTGTCGCCGTCGTAAAGATGACGCCGTCGACTGCATGTTCCCGGATGGCTTTGAGCGCATCGTGGTGGCTGCCGCCGCCCGCGTTCCAGATCACCACACGGAAGCCTGCGGTGTCCAGCTCCCGGCTGAGTTCGTCGAGAACCTCGGGGTAGAACGGGTTGGTCAGGTCAGCGACCACCACGCCGATGGTGTTGGTCCGTCTTGTTTTCATGGCCTGCGCGCCGGCGTGGGGCACATAGCCCAGCGTTTCCATGGCCGCCTGGACACGGGCGCGGGTGGCAGGAGACAGCTTCGCGGGGGAGGACATCACCCGGGATACCGTGGCCTGCGATACGCCCGCCAGCTCTGCCACGTCGCGGCTTGTGACCATCGGGGCAATCTCCTTGCTATCTGCCGCGCCTGGCGCCGGCGTGTTGCGGATGCTTCAGTTTGTTGTTTCAGACTAGCCAATGTCCCAAGCCTGCACCGCCGGTCCCTGCGGAATGCAGGCCACCGGCGGCACAGCGGAAGAGGTGGCTACCGGCCCGTTGTAGGATCGTGCTCGGCATTCAGGCCTCGACGTAGCCGGACGCGGGGCGCCGTCTCCGGAGACCAAAGCGCACCGGCGATGGTGATGACGGACGTCACGATCATGTAGAGCGCGACCAGCCAGTACCGGTCGAAGTCCGGGCCAACCAGTGCGGTGGCGATCAGTGGTGCGAAGCCACCGGCGAAGACGGCGGCCACCTGCGGGCCAACCGATGCTCCCGAGTAGCGGAGCTTAGGCTCGAAGAGTTCGGTGAAGTAGGCGGGTTCCACGGAGTAGCAGAGGTCGCGGCCCACGTTGCAGGTCAGGATGAGCACGAGCAAAAGCATCAGGAAGTCACCGGTCTGCACGGCCCAGAAAAAGGGGAACGCCATCAGGAGCATGGTGGTTGCTCCTGCGAGGACCGTGTAGCGGCGCCCCCAACGGTCCGAAACCCAGCCCCAGAACGGGATGGAGAAGATGCCCAAGCCTGCCATGATCATGGTTGCCAGCAGAATGCTGTTCTTTTCCAGCAGTACTGCGGGACCGTACGCGAGCAGGAAGGTGGTGTAGATGTAGTAGTTCGCATTCTCGGCGAACCGCATCATGATGACTTTGAGGATGGTCAGCGGGCGGGTCTTGATGACCTTAACCACCGGCATCTTTTCGATCTCACCCTTGCGCTTGATCTCTTCGAACGCCGGGGATTCATCCACCTTGCTGCGGATGTAGAAGGAGAGCACCACCAGCAGGATGGAGACGAGGAACGGGATGCGCCATCCCCACGCCACGAAAGCCTCGGGCGAGATCAGGTAGCCCATGACGTAGAAGGCTCCGTTGGCCAGCAGTGTTCCCGCTGGTACGCCGATCTGCGGCCAGGAGCCGAAGAAACCGCGTCGCTTGGCCGGGGCAAATTCGGTTGCCATCAGGGCGGCCCCGCCCCACTCGCCGCCGACCCCGATGCCCTGCACGATGCGCAGGAGGACCAGCAGGATCGGTGCCGCGATGCCGATCGTGGCGAAGTTTGGCAGGCAGCCGATGAGGAACGTGCCGCCGCCCATCAGGCCCAGCGTGGCCATGAGCATTTTCTTCCGGCCCAGGCGGTCACCGAAGTGGGCAAAGATGACGCCGCCGATGGGGCGCGCTGCGAAGCCGATGGCATAGGTGCTGAAGGACAGCAGAATCCCAACGAACGGACTCGCCTGCGGGAAGAACTGGCTGTTGAGGATGATGGCGGCCGCTACGCCGTAGACGTAGAAGTCGTACCACTCGATGCAGCTGCCAAGCACTGAGGAAATCAGCGCCTTCCGGCGCATCTTCGGATCGATGGCCGGCGGTGCCGGTGTTGTCACGGGGGCGCTCATGTAGAGACTCCTTTGTCTTCGTCCGGACAGTGAGCCCAGCCACACCGGCTGGCTCGTGAGTAGCAGTGTATACGTATGCAAAAAACAGAAACAACCCCTTGCGCCAAAAAATGTATACGTATACACTCGGTGATCATCCGGTCCTGTGGGACTGGCCCGGGCGCTCCATAGGTCGCCCATCGATGAAGATGGAAAGGTAATCCTGATGACCGTTACAACAGCACTTAGCACCGCCGTGGATTCCAAATTGCTGAAGGAGCCGGCCCGCAACAGCGTGGCCCGGGGCAGCACCCCGGAGGTCCGCGCCACTGTGGAAGCCGTCATTGCAGACATCCGGGAGCGCGGCGATGAGGCTGTCCGCGAGTACTCTGCCAAGTTCGACAAGCACGCCCCCGAGTCCTTCCTGCTCAGCCCGGAGCAGCTCGAGGAGATCATGGCACGCGTCCCTGAGCAGACCATTGAGGACATCAAGTTCGTCCAGGAACAGGTCCGCGTCATGGCGCAGAAGCAGCGTGAGTCCCTTACCGACTTCGAAATCGAAACCATGCCCGGCGTGCTCCTCGGGCAGAAGAATGTGCCGGTCCAGGCTGCCGGAGCCTACATCCCCGGCGGGAAGTACCCTCTGCTGGCCAGCGCCCACATGACCATCATTACTGCCAAAGTTGCCGGCGTTGAGCGCGTCGCGGCGTGCACCCCGCTGATCCAGGGCGAAGTCCCGGATGCCACGGTGGCCGCGATGTACCTGGCCGGCGCCGATGAGATCTACCTGCTCGGCGGCATCCAGGCGGTAGCAGCGCTGGCCGTCGGCACCGAGAGCATCAAGCCGGTGAACATGCTGGCCGGCCCCGGCAACGCCTTCGTCGCCGAAGCCAAGCGCCAGCTCTTCGGCGAGGTCGGCATCGACCTCTTCGCCGGGCCCACCGAAGTCCTGGTCGTGGCCGATGAGCACGCTGACCCGTTCATTGTCGCCGTCGACCTTCTGTCCCAGGCCGAGCACGGACCCGATTCCCCGGCCGTCCTCATCACGACCAGTGAGGAACTGGGCCGCAAGGTCATCGAGCACATCGACACGATCCTCGTGGACATGCCCACCCGCGACTACGCCGCGGCCGCGTGGCGCGACTGGGGCGCGATCCACGTCGTCGACTCCCTCGACGACGCCTACGTCCTGGCCGACGAGTACGCCTACGAGCACGTGCAGATCCTCACCCAGAACCCCCGCGAGGCCCTGGAGAAGATGCACGACTACGGCGCGCTGTTCCTCGGGGAGGGAACCTGCGTCTCCTACGGCGACAAGGTCATTGGAACCAACCACGTCCTGCCCACCCGTGGTGCTGCCCGCTACACCGGCGGGCTTTGGGTAGGCAAGTACCTGCGCACCGTCACCTACCAGGAAGTGACCAACACCGAATCCAGCGCCTTCTTCGGTGAGCTCTGCGGACGCGCAGCCAGGGTGGAGCGGTTCGAAGGGCACGCCCGCTCGGGGGACGTCCGGGCAGCGAAGTACCGCGGCACCACCCTGCCCTGGTCGAACCACACCTTCGACAGCTAGGGACCACACGTGCCGAACTTCCGCCTCGACGGCAAGAAAGTACTGGTCACCGGGGCGGGCCGGGGACTCGGCAAGGCCATCGCTGATGACCTTGCCGAGTCCGGCGCCACCGTCTACGGAACCAGCCGCGACGCCGCAACGGCCCAGCAGATCAGTGAACGGTACGGGACGCCGGCCCTGGCCGTGGACCTGAGCAGCTCCGGCAACATCAGCGGGTTCGCCGAATCACTCCAGCGGGCCAGCGGCGGGATTGACCTGCTCGTCAACAATGCCGGCGTCAACGTGCCCAAGCCTGCCCTGGAGCTCACGGAGGACGACTGGGACACGGTCTTCGACACCAACCTCAAGGGCACCTTCTTCCTGACCACGGCCCTGGCACGGCACTGGGTGGCCGCCGGTACCCCTGCTGCCATCGTCAACATCGCCTCCCAGGCGGGGATCGTTGCCATTGAGGAACGGACGGCCTACGGCACCAGCAAGGCAGGAATGATCCACCTCACCAAGATCCTGGCCCTGGAATGGGCTGCCGCGGGGATCCGGGTTAACGCCGTTGCCCCAACCTTCGTGCGGACGGAACTGACGGCGTCGACCCTCAGCAGGCCCGACTGGGCAGCAGAACTGCTGTCCCGCATCCCGGTCGGCCGCTTCGGCGAACCCGAGGACGTCGCCGGGGCCGTGGCGTTCCTGCTCAGCGACGCGGCATCGCTCATCACCGGCCACACTCTCGCCGTCGACGGCGGCTACACCATCCGCTGAACGGTCCATCCGACTGAAGCGGCCCATTCCTAGGAGCAGCAACATGAACATCACGCAGACCATCTCGAAGACCGCCGTGGTCGGCGCCGGCTACATGGGCGGCGGCATAGCCCAGGTGCTGGCGCTGCACGGTTACCGGGTGACGCTCGGTGATGTCGACGGCGAAATCGCCGAACGTGCCCGCGTCCGCCTCGTGGACCAGGCCAGCGCTTTCGAGGCCCAGGGGCTGCTGCCTGCCGGCGCAGCGGACAAGATCGCGGACAACCTCACGGCTGCCGCCAGCATCGAGGATGCTGTAGCGACGTCGGACTATGTCGCCGAGGCGGTCCCGGAGGACCCAGTGATCAAGGCGGATATCCTCCGCCGCATTTCTGCAGCCGCCCCGACGGATGCAGTCATCGGTACGAACACCTCCGCAATTCCGATCGGGGAGCTGGCCGCATCCGTCACCGGCCCGGAGCGGTTCCTCGGCGTCCACTGGATGAACCCGGCCCCCTTCATCCCCGGCGTCGAACTCATCCCGGGGCCGGAGACCCTGCCTTCCGTCGTGGACCTTGCCGAGGAGCTCATCAGGACCCTTGGCAAGACGCCCGCGAGGGTTGCCGACACACCGGGGTTCGTCGCCAACAGGCTACAGTTTGCGCTGTACAAGGAGGCGGCCCGGATCGTTGAAGAGGGCGTCGCAAACCCCTCCCAGATCGACGACGTCGTCAGCAACACCTTCGGGTTCCGCCTTGCGCTGTTCGGCCCGTTCGCCGTCGGAGACATGGCTGGCCTGGATGTCTATGAGTCGTCGTTCCGGACCCTGGAAAAGGCCTACGGTGAACGGTTCGCCCCGCCCGCCGCGCTGACGGCCGCGGTGGAGGAGGGCAACCTGGGCCTGAAATCCGGCCATGGGTTCCTGGACGTGGACCCTGCCGGCAGGGAAAGCCTTGTCGCCTACCGGGACAGTGCCTATGCGCGGCTCTCACAGCTGCGCGCCGAGCTGGGCCGGGCCCCGGGCCTGTAGGCCGCTAACCCAGGCCCCGGCTCCCTTACGGCAGCCGGCTCGGCCGCAGCACGCTCGGAGCGCCCGCCTGTTCGGGCTCAAGTGGCACCGGGCTGACCAGCACCGCGGGTCCCCGGTGCAGCACGCCGTCGGACAGCGCTCGGCAGCGCATGCCTCCGCGACCGCGCATGGCGGCGTGCGCGCCGGGGGCGAGCATCCGGTCCATCCACGCGCAGGGGTGGGCGGGCCGCCCGCCCTTGAACCGCACCACGTCGCCCCGGGATTCCAGCGCGAAGTCCTGGCCCAGGAGCGGGGCAAGGTGCGCACCCCTGAGGATCACGTTGCGCCGGGTCAGCAGCGGGTCGAAGGGGCCGGCGTCCAGTTCCGCAGCCATGGCCTCGAGGGCCTCGACCGCGAACAGGGTGACCGCCGCGTCCATATGTGCGGCCTTGCCAAAGAACCGGTCCCCGACGATGCCCTTGCCCGCCACGATCTCAACCTGGCCGGCATCCGCCGTCGGCACGTCGGCCGCGCCGTCGCGTGCGCGGCCGAAGTAGGCGTGCGCCGGCGAAACGAGCAGGTGCAGGACGTCCACGTCGTACCGGTAGGTTGCCGTCATGCAATAACGCTATACCCCGGTCAAGACCCCAGTCAGGGCTGCGGTCGGGACAGAGGTCAGGCAGGCCGGGCGAGCAGGGAGCTGGCTTCCTGGCGGGTGGTTCCGGAGTCCTGGATGCCGTCGGCGATGTGGGCGAGTTCGGCGGGGATGTCCCGGCCTTTTTTGCGCATGGCGGTGGCCCAGAGCCGGCCGGCCCGGTAGGAGGACCGGACCAGGGGCCCGGACATGACGCCGAGGAAGCCGATCTCCTCGGCTTCGTGCTGGAGGTCCACGAATTCCTGCGGCTTGACCCAGCGGTCTACCGGGAGGTGGCGTTCGGAGGGGCGCAGGTACTGGGTGATGGTGATCAGGTCGCAGCCTGCCTGGTGCAGGTCGCGGAGGGCCTCGGAGATCTCTTCGCGGGTTTCGCCCATGCCCAGGATCAGGTTGGACTTGGTGACCATGCCCAGGTTCCGGCC
>NZ_JBQCMF010000022.1:0-70727 GCF_051965295.1 Arthrobacter sp. SAFR-023
CCAGCCGGACGCGAGCTTGGCGACTTCCTCGAAGGGCAGGTCGGCCCACTGGCCGGTGAACAGGGTGTACGGGCGGGACACGTCAGGCTCCTTCGGTCGGTGTGGCGGCTGCGGCGTCGGTGGGCTGGACGAGTTGGATGGACGCGCTTTTCGCGGCAGCGGATTCTTCGACGGCGGCGAGGACGCGCTGGACGGCGAGGCCTTCCTCGAACGACGGCGACGGCGCGTCACCGGTGCTGATCGCGGTGAGGAAGTCGCGGATCTGGTGCGTGAACGTGTGTTCCCACCCGATGATGTGGCCCTGCGGCCACCACGCATCCAGGTAAGGGTGGTCGGGTTCGGTGACCAGGATCCGGCGGAATCCCTGCTCGCGCACCGGGGCGGTGGCGTCCAGGAAACCGAGCTCGTTCAGGTTCTCCAGGTCGAAGAGGATGGTGCCCTTGTCCCCGTAGATCTCGAGTTTCAGGGAGTTCTTCTGCCCGGTGGCCACGCGGGAGACCTCCACCGAGGCGATGGCCCCGGAGGCAAGGGACAGCGTGGCCCAGGCGGCGTCGTCGACCGTTACCTCCTCCAGTCCGGACGGGCCGGGCCGGCGGGTTGTGAAGGTGTGCAGCCGGCCGGAAACCTCGGTGACGGAGTCTCCGAGGAGGAACATGACCTGGTCGATCGCGTGCGAGGCGATGTCCCCGAGAGCTCCGGAACCCGCTGTTTCCTTGTTCAGCCGCCAGGACATGGGTGATGCAGGATCGCTGAGCCAGTCCTGCAGGTAGGCCGCGCGGACCTGCCGGACGGAGCCGAGGCGGCCCGCTGCGATCAGTTCCCGGGCCAATGCCAGGGCGGGCACCCGGCGGTAGTTGAATCCGACCATGGACTGGACCCCACGTGCTCGGGACGCCCGTGCCGCCTCAGTCATGGCCTCGGCCTCGGCCAGGGTGTTGGCCAGCGGCTTCTCCACAAGCACGTGCTTCCCGGCTTCGAGGGCGGCGACGGCGATCTCGGCGTGCATCCAGCCCGGGGCGCAGATGTCCACGATATCGATGTCGTCCCGCTCCAGGACCGAACGCCAGTCCGTCGCGGACTCGGACCAGCCGTACTTGGCCGCGGCGGCGGCGACCTGCCCGGCGTCCCGGCCGACGAGCACTTTCTGCTCGAAGGCCAGGACATCGAAGAAGCTGGCGACGTTCCGCCACGCGTTCGAGTGGGCCTTGCCCATGAAGGCGTAGCCGATCATGGCGACGCCGAGGGTTTTGGGCGGGGTGCTTTGATGGGACATTTTTTCGTTCTTTCTCATGCGACTTCGCGCGGGCAGGGCGTGCAGAGCGCCAAAGGGGACCTGGCCTGAGGCTATGGACGGATTACTTGACCGCTCCGAACGTCAGTCCGGCGACCATCTGCCGCCGCAGAATGATCATTAGGACCAGGATGGGTGCAACGATGAGCGTCGCGGCCGCGGTGATGTCCCCCCAGTCGGTGCCGTACATGCCGGTGAATTGCTGAAGACCCACTGGAGCGGTTTTGGCTCCGCTTCGCGTCAGGGACAGGGCGAACAGGAATTCATTCCAGGACAGGACGATGGTCAGTACCGCTGCTGTTGCTACCGATGGCACCAGCAGGGGCCAGATGATCCGTCGAAGGATATTCCAGGTCGAGGCGCCGTCCACCATGGCTGCCTCCTGGATCTCGTAGGGCAGCTGCAAAATCGAGCTGCGGAGAATCCAGACAACGATGGGCAGATTGAAGGCGGCGTAAGGGACTATCAGCACCGGGTAGGTGTCCATCAGTCCAAGCTTGCCCGCGAAGACGAAGATCGGGATGACGGCAACGATGGGCGGAAACATGTAGGTGGAAAGGATCCAGGAGGACAGGCCCTTCCGTGCGCGGAAGTCCCTCATGGTCAGGGCGTATGCTGCCGGCACTCCGACCGCGATGGCCAGGACTGTGGCGCCCAAGCTGACGATGGCGCTGTTCAGGAGGAGCTGTCCGAAGGTTTCGGATTTACCGCCGCCCGCTGAGAGGACCGATGCATAGTTTTCAAGCGTCGGCTGGAACAGCCAGGCCGGCGGTATCTGGTTTGCCAGGCCGGCAGGCTTGATGGAGGTGACGAGCATGAACACCAGCGGGATGAGTCCGATGAGGAGCCATGCCCACAGGAAGGTGCGGCCGACAATGGTCCGGGCTATTGCGCCGCGGCCGATGGTTGTTGAAGGGGTTGACATTACATTTCCTCAGGATCGGACCGGCGGCCAATGACGCGCAGCATCAGGGGTACGAGCAGGGACAGGATGATCAGGAAGATCACACCGAGGGCACATGCGAGTCCCACGTTGAAGCTTTGCAGGCCGACACGGAATATGCCGAGATTGATGATTTCGGTGGAGCTGCCGGGGCCTCCGCCGGTGAGGATCTTGAACGAGTCGAAGGTCTTGAAGGCCTGGATGGTGCGAAGAACTGCGGCGATGGCGATGAACGGGATCATCGCAGGCAAGGTGATATGGCGGAACATTTGCCAGGGCGAGGCGCCGTCGACCAAGGCGGCTTCCCGCGGTTCACCAGGAAGTGACTGGAGCCCTGCCATCAGAATGAGGGCGATGAAGGGGGTCCACTGCCATATGTCCAGGATCAGCAGGACGATCCATGCCGAGGTGGGGTCCCCGAGCAGGTCGACGCCCTTGGGGAAGCCGAGCTGGCCCAAGTAGTAGCCGACCCAGCCGTAGTTGGGGTTCAGTAGCTGCTTGAAGACCATGGCTGCCACGGCAGGTGTGACTGCGAATGGCAGCAGCATGAGGGCCGCTCCAACCTTGTTGGCAGTGGTCTGGGCGGCGAGCGGGAGTGCCAGCGCGAACCCAAGGAGCATTTCCAGGATGACGGCCCCTGCCACAAAGGCCAAGGTGATGAGGAATGCGTGGCGGACGGAGGCGTTGGAGACTGCTTCGATGAAGTTGTTGAACCCGACGAACCGCCCCACCCCGCCGAGGATTTTGTCGTTCCGGAATGCTGAATAGAAGATGAATGCCGCAGGTGCGACCGTCATCAGCAGCAGGACGATCATTGACGGGGCCATGTAGGCCCAGGGGAGTGAGCGCTTCTTCCAGGCCAAAGGCTTCCTGCCGGGCGGAACGGTCGGTGTTTGACCGCCCGCGCGACGGGAATCCTCGACCTGCAGCCCGGCTTTGGGCAGGGCAGCGGTGGATCTCATGATTGATGCTCCTTGGACAGGGTTGGGTGCAGGATCAGTAGCCAGCGGATTTCAGGAGTGTTGAAACCTTGTCAGCTGCTCCCTGGAGGGCCTGCTGTGGGGAGGCGGATCCTGTTGCTGCGTTGTTTACGGCCACGGCTATTTCGTGGCTGACTTCGGTGTAGTTGGTGAGGCGGGCGCGGCCGACGCCTACCTCCAGGGACTGCCCCAGCGTTTCGTAGAAACCGGCGAGGGGGTTGTCTTTCTTGATCGAGGTGTACACGGAGCTGCGGCTTGGGTGCAGGGACTTTTCTGTCATGGCTGTCTGCTGCTCTGCCGCGGTCAGCCAGCTGATTGCCTGGTAGGCCCATTCCTTGTTCTTGGAATTCTTGTTGACACTCAGCATCCAGGTGCCGAAGTGGGGGCCTGCGGCATCGGCCTTGGGAACGGGGGCGTACCCGATGGAGCCCTTGACGTTGTCCGCGAGCTTCAGGTCGTGGTAATTGATGGTCATGGCGGTCAGTCCGTTGTCAAAGGATTCAGCTGTGGTTCCCCAGTCGGCGGACGTGCTGCCTGGCGGTACGTGCCCGCTTTGGGCGAGCTTGGCGTAGTAGCTGAGTGCTTTGGCTCCCTCGGGGGTGTTGAAGGCCAGGCTCAGATCCTCGTTGACGAGGTGTCCGTTCCCGCCGAATGAAGCCAGAAGTGTTTTGAAGTCATCGGTTGCCCAGTCCCCCACGCCGGCCATGACAGTGGTTCCGTACAGTTTCTTGTCCGGCTGGGTGAAGAACTCGGCTGCCTGCGCGTATTCGTCCCAGGTCTGGGGAACCTTCAGGTCTTTGCCGTATTTGGCCTTGAAGTTTGCCTTCTGCTGGGGATCGTTGAAGAGGTCGCTGCGGTATGCCATTACTGCCACGTTGGACTGGATCGGCAGCCCGTAAATATCGAAGCCTGCATTCTTGATGGCGTCCGGGGCGGGCTTCTCTGTCTCGTTCGGGTAGCGCTTGATCGGGGACTCGGCGTTGTAGACGGCCGTGTCGTAAAAGACTTTCGGGATGAAGTCCCCGACGTTTGCGTCGCCGATGGTGTTGAGGTCCTTGTTTTGAATGTAGGGGGTGAGCGGCTCGAGGTTCTGCACGAGAGCCGGCGCCCAGGGTGTGTCGACAACGACGATGTCGTAGTAGCTGCTGCTGGACGCGAACTCCGAGAAGACCTTCTGCTGAAGGGCGTCGTAGGGCTGGTTGTCGATCTTCAGATCAATCCCGAGCTTCTCCTTGAACTGCGGGACCAGCGACGCCACAGCGGCACTGTTGGCTTCATCCGTGGTGTAAAGCATTCTGAGTTCGGCCGGCTTCGCGGCGCTGGCGCTTGGATTGGGCGATTCAGCGGAGCACCCGGTTGCGACCAAAGCTGTCGCCACGGCGGCTCCAAGTCCAGCGATCAGGCGGGACTTTGCTACTCGACTCTGAGTTTTGAACATTTGCCTGTCTTTCGTTGATCGGCTACCGAATGACGATTTTCTCGTCAGGGTGCGGAACGGGTAACGCGCCCTTCGCTACCTTGCAGAGATGCGAAGGCGGTGGGGAGGCTCACAAAAAGACTAGGGACACTTTTGCCAAACGTCAAGCAAAAGTTGCATGTGGACTTCGCAGTAGTTGCACGTACGCATATAAGCCCACGCCGTCTCCCACTCTCCACGGTGGCCCTTCTGCGGCACCAGCCCGGCCGCGGCCCACTTTTCGACCGACTGACTATTGTCAGTTATTGAACAGACTTTTGTATGTGTATTGACATAGCCTATGTGTCCGGTGTCATAATCAGGGCATGGAAGTAGAGCGGGGATGCGGAGTCGGCAGCTCGGCCTGACCTGCCGCCGGCCCTCCGGTGCCGCTTGTTCCGGTCTGGCTGTCCCAGCTCGCAGTTGAGCGCGGACAGCAAAGTCGAGAACGGACGACCGGGCTTCCCTTGAACGGACAGAGGTGCCGCACAGGCAGCACTGATGCCGTGAACGAACCAATTTTGTACGGCGTAACCAGGCAAGAGTAGAAAGAGGCTCGAAGTGCGTGCAGTAATTCTCCCCGGCGACAAGAAGGTCGTCGTCGCCGATCGTGAACGTCCGGAGCCGAAACCCCACGAGGTCCTGGTGCAAACCAAGGCTTCCGCTATCTGTCGCAGCGATATGAGCCTGTACTACGGCAACCCAATCGTCGGCGGTGAGGCCGCAGAAACGGGTGACGTGGTCCCGGGCCATGAAGCGGCAGGAGTCGTCGTGGCGGTAGGCGACGCCGTCACCGGCGTGGCAGTAGGCGACCGTGTCGCGGCTCATCTTGCCGTTGGTTGCGGCCACTGCGAGTACTGCGGCGCGGGCTACACAATGCTGTGTCCCGACTGGAAATGTTTCGGCTTCGACTTCCCCGGCGGCGACGCCGAGTTCTTCACCATTGCGGCCCGAAATGCGCTCCCGCTGCCCGATCATTTCAGCTTCAAGGCAGGTGCGGTGTTGACCGACATGATCGGCAGCCAGTACCACGTCCAGAAGAAAATGGGTGTGAGCGGCAACAAGACAGTCGCCGTCATCGGTCTGGGTCCGATGGGCTCGGCAGCCGTTCTCGTCGCCAAGGGCTTCGGGGCGCGGGTTATTGCAGTTGACATCCTGGACGAACGGCTCGAACAAGCCGGGGTCCTTGGCGCGGACGACATCGTTAACAGCAGGGACACTGATGCCGCGGAAGCAATCCGGGAACTGACACACGGACGAGGCGTCGAAGTCGCCATCGACTGTTCGGGCAACCCTGCCGGCCAGAACACAGCCCTCGATGCCGCAGCAAAGCTCGGCTGCGTCGCCTTCGTCGGAGAATCCCGGGCCACGGAAATCAACCCGAGCGACCAGATCCTCCGCAAGCTGCTGACCGTCGTCGGCGGCTGGTATTTCCCGCTGGGCGAGTGGCCCGAAATCCTGCGTTTCATCGCGGACAACAAGGTGGATGTCGAAGCCATCATTAGCCACGAATACTCCCTGGAAGACGCCGAACAGGCGTTTCGTGCCTTCGATCGGCGCGAGACCGAGAAAGCCGTCTTCACCTGGAGCTGAAAGCGCCAGCACAAAGCCTCACATCGAGAAAGGACTAACAGCAATGTTCCGCTACACCGCAGAAATTCTCCCCTATCACGACATGCCGCTCGAGGATGCAGTCAGGGACTTGGCTGAGGTCGGGTTTACCGAAGTCAACCTATGGTCATCCGCATCACCGCTGGCCCACCACGTAAACCCGGGAGATGATCCGGGAAAAATCCGTGAGGTCCTCGACAAGTACGGCATGAAGGCGTGCGGACTCACCGTGTACGGCAAGAACCAGGACGAAATCCTGGAGCGCGTCCAGTTCGCGGCGGACCTGGGCATCGACACGGTCGTCTTCGACTGTGAGGCCAACTATTCGGACTTCGTAGGATCGTTCCTGCCGCCTATCGTGGAAGCCGGTGCCAAGGCGGGGGTCCGCATCGCCGTGGAAAACCACCTCACGGTCCCTTTTTCCGCCGACTTTGAAGCCGGGGGCAACGAAGACAAACGCTGGGACGAAGGCGTGGACACCTTTGCCCAAATCAAGCGTCTTGTACGGGACATCGACGATCCCTATCTCGGGGTCTGCCTAGCCCCGCCCCACATGTGGGTCATGCAGGAAACGATCAGCGAAGTCATTGCTTTCCTGACCGAGCGTAAGAGGCTGTACTACTACTACATCTGGGACGTTGACCGGGCATACCGCCACGGCGTGGACGGCTTGAACTTCGGACCCGGCGAGAAACAACTTCCCTCGCCCCAGGGAACATTGGACCACCGTTTCCTCCTATCGGAACTCAAGCGAGCGGGGTACGAGGGTGCCGCCAGCCTGAAATGCCACGGAACTCACGGGTGGAGCATGGAGAAGATCGGACGGGAGATCCGCAGATCCGATGCTTACATCCGCGACGCGTACGAGGCGCTGAAAAAGTAACAGGTACTTGAGGGTTGCGATGAGCAGTGAGCCGTTTTGATCTAATGGAGGACGTACACATGCGACATCCGGATGATTGCAGAACCAACCATGCAAGCCCGCTCGATGAGGCGGCGCTCTTTATCAGTAAGGGTATTTGATGACCGTGGTCCAGACGTTGCCTGCTGCAGACAGCCAGTCCAGGACGAAGAAAGCGGCACCGGGTTTCGGCGCCAGCGAGCTCTTTCAGATACTGAGGGACGGTCGCCCGCGCACACGCTCCGAGCTCGCGGCAGCAACCGGGTTTGCACGGTCCACCATCACGGCCCGCGTTGAGGAGTTACTGCACACTGGTTTCATTGCCCCTGTTGGTGATGCCGCTTCCACCGGGGGCAGACCACCCGCTCGTGTGGCGTTCAATCCGTCGGCGCGGGTGGTTGCCGCCGGTGATATCGGTGCCACGCACGCGACCGTGGCAATCATGGATCTCGCCGGGACCACCCTGGCGAAAGCAAGAGAACAAATACAGATTGCGGACGGTCCGGAATCTGTACTTGACTGGCTGACCGAAGCCGTCAGCAGCCTTCTGTCGAAGCTTCAGCGCGCCCCCGAAGACCTGATCGCAGTGGGAATTGGTCTGCCAGGGCCAGTCGAACACTCGACGGGGAAACCATCCCAGCCGCCCATCATGCCCGGCTGGGACGGCTTCGACGTGCCCCACTACGTTCAGCGCACCTTTGACGTCGCCGTTCTCGTGGACAACGACGTCAACATCATGGCGCTGGGCGAACGGGCGGCATGCTGGCCACAAACGGACAACATGCTATTCCTGAAAGTAGCCACAGGCATCGGATCAGGAATTATCAGCAGCGGGCAGTTGCAGCGCGGAGAAAAAGGCACCGCCGGCGACGTGGGGCACATCGCCGTCAACAGGGCCGCCGGGATTGCATGCCGCTGCGGCAACATCGGGTGCCTCGAGGCCATCGCCGGCCGCCCCGCCGTGGCCCGTGCCCTACGCGCTGCCGGCGTCGATGTTCCCAACGACTCGGACGTCATGGCACTGGTCCGCCAAGGCAACATACTCGCCAGCCAGACCATGCGCCAGGCCGGGAGGGACATCGGCGAAGTCCTCAACATGTGCGTGAGCCTACTAAACCCCGCCGTCATAGTGATCGGCGGTTCCATGGCTGAAGCCGGAGAACAACTCATTGCAGGGATCAGGGAAGTTGTTTACGCCCGCTCAACACCCTTGGCCACCCAGGACCTATCCATCGTGCAAGCCCGAACCGGAGCCGATGCTGGCATCACCGGCGCAGCCATCATGGCACTGGACCACGTCCTAGCCCCTGAGAACCTCCAGATGCTCGCCGCCAGTCAATGACACACCTGCACCCTGACGGACCTAGCAAGGCTCCAGGAGGTCCTCGCCAGGCTGAACGCCGTTGCTCGTCGTGGACATCTAACGGCCGTCGGGCTCCGGGACTTGCCGGAGGCATCCGCCAAGAAATGACAGACGCGTCTCGCGAGGACCGCGGATCACCAGTCCGACAAAAGTCATTCGCCGCCTTCATAGGCGGCGCGAGTGGCCCTGACATATGGACCCCAATTCACCCTTAGTCACGTCATTCTCCCAGGTACATCCCAAGGATCTGGAGCCCAGTATGTATCCGTCACGGTGAACTCTAACTCCGACCTCCCGAAGCCATAGGGTTGGCCAATAATCACCATGATGGGTTCAGGGCATCGTGCGGGGAGTGCCGGGCAATTGCTTGCAGCGTCTCCAGGTCGCGTGCGCCGGGAGTTGGGAACGCACCGGGGTGGGTGTGCCAGTCGCCCAAATACGCTAAACGCCGGCCCGAGCAGCGTAGAGCCGGGCTATCTGGTGCGACTGCCAGTCCGCATCCGGTTTGAAGGACGCTTTATTGTGAGAGGCTCCGGGGCCCGGGCCAACATCGTTGGTGACGCAGATGTGTCCAGGGCAGCGCCAACCGGGCAGAATGCCGCCCGTCTCCCAATGGGGCGCCTGCTGCAGCTTCTTCCCTGAGTGTTGCGGCTGGGCAGCATGGAGGGAAACTTCGTTGAGGTTGTATGCCGGACCGGCAAAAGTGGGCTCGGCGCAGCCTATGGGCTGGTTCAGGGGCCCAGCGCTGGCTGGCGGTTGAAGTTGTGGGTTACCCGATCGTGCCCACTCGAAACAAGAGAAGCACCATGAAACGGACGCGGGCACGTGAACGGCCGCTCCGCCCAGCGCAACGTCAGGGCCCAAACGTCAATATAGGGATTAACTTGAGTGGCGAGAGCCGCTGCGGCACCCCGATCCGCTTACTACCTTCCGTTATTGGGAATGCCGTCAACATCGAATGCGGCAACTATCCGCCGCAAGATACCCATGGCGAATCTTCTGACGCCTGGGGCTATGCGAACCCTGATGGATGCCCAGGCTGTGAGGTGGGACGGATGACCGACGATGTAACTTTGACTGACCAGGCGCTGCTTCCCCTCGACGTCACCGAGTGGCTTCGGATACACGCATGGACCCGGACAGCCGTACTTGGCAACATCGCCCAGCGTCGGCAGACAGACACCTCCGGCGTTTTGGTTCCTATGGCAGTTGGGTCGCCGGATTTCACGTTGCGGTCTGAGATGCTGAATGGTTTGGCCAGCAGTTTCAACACTGACCCTGCCGGCGTGCTGCTCGCGGTCGCCAAGTCTGGGTCGGACAATGCGGAGTTCCGGGCTTCGGGGCACATTGATGACTCGATCCCCCTGGGTGATGCGTCGACACTCATCGACTCCGTACGTCGATCAATACAGGCCTCCGCTAATTCGGCGCTCCAGCCCCGAAGTTATTACGGCCACAGTTTGCCGGATGCACCCGTGGATATGTGGTGGGCCGGTATCCTCATCCCATTGGCTAGAAAAACTGGTGTTGCGCATTTCCCCCTGCCACCGCCACTTTTGGCCTCAGGGCCTCATACGGGCAAAGCTTCGGCCTCGGGTGAGCTGAGGCGAAATTCCTCGGCTGCCGGCAATTCAGTGAATTCGACGAGTTCGACGTGGTGTTCCTTGAGTACTTCGAGGACTTCGTGCGGGGTGACGCGGAAGAATTCTCGGCGGAGGTTGACTTTGTTGACGCGCTGCTCAGCGAAGGTCCTGTGCAGCATGGCTTCGGTGGCGACGGCGTCATCGGAGTAGAAGAGAGCGTGTACGTCAAAGCGGAAGGGCACGGAGGCGTCGCCGAGTTCGTTGACCCGGTCCATGGGTTCCAGGCGCCGGGTCATGCCGATCTTGACCATGTTCTCCCCGAAGGCGCCGATGTTGGAGATAACGTACACGTAGCCGGCACGGATGTTCGCCGCGCGCCGTTCGACGTCGGCCAGAGCGAGTTCGTCTTCAGCAATTTTCGCCCGCATGCGTTCGGCGCCTTCGAGGTCGCCGTTGGCGATGAGCGCGTCAAGAGTGGCCTGGTGCATGGCGCGTTCTTTGGCGAGCTTCTGTCGGGCAGCGGCCAGCTCGGCTTCGGCCTTCTTCTGCTCGCGCAGGTCTTCGCGGCGGGCTCGCTCCATTTCTTTCTCCGCTGCCACGGCCTGGAGGTGTTCGGCGGCGATAACCATTTCCTGGATGCGCAGGTGATGGTACTGCTCGTCGATGCGCAGGTTGATCATGGTGCCTTGGCGTTCGATCTGCTCTTTGGCCTTGGTGAGGCGGGAGGTCGCGGTGGCCAAATTGCCCGCTTTGACGGTTTTCACACAGTTTTCGGCTTCGGCGTTGTAGGCGCGCAGCATGATGGTGGACATCTGGTTCACAAACTTCTCGCCCTGCTTTGTGGAGTTGTTGAACGTGAAGTTGGAGGTGGCATGGATGGCCCGCTTGGCTCGGGCCATTTCCTTGTACTGTGCACGTAACGCATCTAGCCTCGCTGCCAGATGTGCTGAGTGCTCGGCGGGATGTTCGAAGTCGAAGACCCCGACCTCCTGCAACGCGGCGGAAGCGCGGGAACTCACCAGCTGGCCTTCTGCCTGGGCGAGTTCGGCGCGCAGGGAATGGAGCTGTCCCTGCAGGCGCTGGCTCTCGGACGCCCATTCCTGGCGCTCGTTCTCTGCGATGTGGCGCAGCTCGTCCCGGCTGGCCTCTATCTGGTCAAACTCGAGCAATCCGCGTTCGTCGAGGATCCTCTGCATCCGCTCCACGTTGGCCAGGGCCGTCTCGGCGGTCTTCTTCGCACCGAAAAACCCGACCTTGCGGACTGCTGCGCCGCGGCCCCTTTCCACATTCTGGGTCTGCTGCAAGTGCTGCTGCGGCTGAGCTGACACCTGGGGAGCGTGCGGCGGCTTGGCCGGCTGCAGCGGCACAGGCTGAGGCTGGATCGGCTGGATGTGAGCCGTCCATTGAATGCCGTCCCAGTAGCGGACAAGAGCAGGGTCTTGCGGGTCGTTGTACCAGCCAGCGGGAACGCTCACGAAGGGACCTATCGTCGTCGAAACAGCATCTGCGGGTTCATCGCGCAGCCGTACGGATCAACGTGCGTAGTTCCCCCAAGATGATCTTGCCCCAAGCCCGGTGGAAAGCTGAAGACGCCGCAAACTGTTTCTTGCTCACCGGCTCTCGACGCTTGGACCCTCTCTATAGCGGTCAAGAAAGAGGCGGCCAATGCCGCCGACCATCGGCGATGTCCTCCGCCCACAAGCCCCGATTGTCTTCCTGCAACGTGCACACCGTGTCCACGCACCGCTGATCATGCAGGACCACCATGTCCGCTCGCGACGACCATACGGTCACGGGCGAGTGCTGCTCCGAAGGGGGATGCCGGGCGCTCATCCCACAGCCGTAGCACATGGAAATACGGCGCTCTGTTACGGGGCCCGGCCGTAGTCTGTTCATATGCCTCGTTTTGCGCTTGATATCGACTCCGTCCCCCGCCCCGTCCGTTCGCAGGAGCTTCTCGATGCGGTGAACCAGCGGGTCGTCATTGCCGACGGGGCGATGGGCACCATGCTGCAGGACCGGGAACTGTCGCTCGAGACAGATTTCCAGGGGCTGGAGGGCTGTAACGAGATCCTCAATGACACGCGCCCGGATGTCATCGGGGACATCCACGACGCGTACTTCGCGGTGGGAATCGACGCGGTTGAGACCAACACCTTCGGCGCAAACTGGTCCAACCTCTCCGACTACGGCATCGACGACCGCATCGAAGAGCTCGCCCGGAAGGGTGCAAAAATCGCCCGTGAGCGAGCCGAAGCGGCAGAAAAAACGGACGGACGCATGCGGTGGGTCCTGGGCTCGATGGGTCCGGGCACGAAGCTCCCCAGCCTTGGGCACATCAGCTATGACTACCTCAAGCAGACGTTCGCGCTGCAGGCCGAAGGCCTCATTGACGGCGGAGCGGACGCCTTCCTCATCGAGACGAGCCAGGACCTCCTGCAGACCAAAGCTGCGGTCAACGGCTGCAAGCAGGCCATCGTGGCCCGCGGCATCCGCCTCCCGATTTTCGTCGAGGTGACCGTCGAGACCACCGGAACCATGCTGATGGGGTCCGAAATCGGCGCGGCGCTCACCGCGCTCGAACCGCTCGGCGTCGACGCCATCGGCCTGAACTGCGCCACCGGACCCGACGAGATGAGCGAGCACCTGCGCCACCTGTCCAAGCAGTCCTCCGTGGCCATCGCCTGCATGCCCAACGCAGGCCTGCCCGTGCTTACCGCGGACGGCGCGCACTACCCACTGTCGCCTTCCGAACTCGCCACCTCGCACGAGCAGTTCGTCAGGGAGTTCGGCCTGGGACTGGTGGGCGGATGTTGCGGTACGACGCCGGCACACATGGCCGCCGTCGTCGAACGTCTTGCGCCCTTCCGCAGCAATGAGAACGACGGCGGGACCAGCCCCGCCAGCGGGAGCAAAACAGCCGGCCGCGTTCCCACCGAACGGGAGGCCGGCATCGCCTCCCTCTACCAGCATGTGAACTTCGACCAGGAATCGTCATACCTCGCCATCGGTGAGCGCACCAACGCCAACGGTTCGAAGGCATTCCGCCAGGCGATGCTTGAGGAGCGCTGGGATGACTGCGTCGATATTGCCCGCGAGCAGATCCGCGTCGGCGCGCACCTGCTCGACGTGTGCATCGACTACGTGGGGCGCGACGGCGTGGCCGACATCAAGGAGGTCGTCTCACGTTTCGCTTCGGCCTCCACGCTCCCACTGGTGATCGACTCCACCGAACCGCCCGTGCTGCAGGCCGGGCTCGAACACATCGGCGGACGCCCGGTCATCAACTCCGTCAACTATGAGGACGGCGACGGCCCGGACAGCCGCTTCGCACGCATCATGCCGCTCGTGAAGGAACACGGCACCGCCGTAATCGCCCTGACCATCGACGAGCACGGCCAGGCGCGCACCACCGAGGGCAAGGTGGCGATCGCCTCGCGCCTCATCGACGCCCTGGTGGGTGAGTGGGGGATGCGCGTCGAAGACATCATCGTCGACGCCCTGACCTTCCCCATCGCCACCGGCCAGGAAGAGACCCGCCGTGACGGCATCGAAACCATCGAGGCCATCCGCCAGATCACCACGAAGTACCCCGGCATCCACACCACCCTCGGCGTCTCGAATGTGTCCTTCGGTCTGAACCCGGCAGCGCGAATCGTCCTGAACTCGGTGTTCCTGCACGAAGCCGTGGAGGCGGGCCTGTCCAGCGGCATCATCGACGCCGCCAAGATCGTGCCGCTCGCTTCACTGCCGGAGGAACAGCGCAAGGTGGCACTGGACCTCGTCTGGGACCGCCGCGAATACGACGCCGACGGCAATGTCACGTACGACCCCCTGGCCAGCATGCTGGACATGTTCGCCGGCGTCGACACTGCTGCGCTGCGCGACCAGCGCGCAGCGGAACTTGCTGCGCTGCCCACCGGCGAACGCCTCCAGCGGCGCATCATCGACGGCGAGGGCAAGGGCCTCGAAGAGGATCTCGACCTTGCCCGCAGCGAAGGCATGACCCCGCTTGGCATCATCAACGACCAGCTGCTCGAGGGCATGAAGGTGGTGGGCGAACGCTTTGGGGCCGGCGAGATGCAGCTGCCGTTCGTGCTGCAGTCCGCCGAAGTAATGAAAAATGCGGTCGCGCTGCTCGAGCCGCACATGGAGAAATCGGACGCGTCCGGCAAGGGCACCATGGTGATCGCCACCGTGCGCGGCGACGTGCACGACATCGGCAAGAACCTGGTGGACATCATCCTCACCAACAACGGCTACAAGGTGATCAACCTTGGCATCAAGCAGCCAATAGCCGACATCATCGCTGCGGCCGAGGAACACAACGCCGACGTCATCGGCATGTCCGGGCTGCTGGTGAAGTCCACGGTGGTGATGAAAGAGAACCTGGCCGAGCTGCAGTCCCGTGGCCTGGGGAAGAAGTGGCCGGTGATCCTCGGCGGAGCTGCCCTGACCCGTGCCTACGTCGAGCAGGACCTGGCGGGCCAGTTCGACGGCGAGGTGCGCTACGCAAAGGACGCCTTCGAAGGCCTTTCGCTGATGGAGCCGCTGGTGCGCGTTGCCCGGGGAGAGGCGCCGGATGCCGTCGGCCTCCCCGCTTTGAAGAAGCGGATCCATAAAGGAGGCCCGAAGTTCAAGGTGACCGAGCCGGAGGCAATGCCCGGGCGTTCCGACGTCGCCTCCGACAACACCGTGCCTTCGCCGCCGTTCTGGGGTACCCGCATCGTGCGGGGTGTGGCCCTCCACGACTTCGCGGCGTTCCTCGATGAGCGCGCCACCTTCATGGGACAGTGGGGGCTCAAGCCCGGCCGCGGCGAGGACGGCGCCTCCTACGAGGAGCTGGTGGAACGCGAGGGCCGGCCGCGCCTGCGGTACTGGATGGACCGCATCCTCGGCGAGGGAATGCTAGACGCATCGGTCGCCTACGGCTATTTCCCGGTGGTTTCAGAGGGCGAGCAGGTGGTGGTGCTGCACCACGGCACGGATCCCGACGGCGTACTCGGCACCCCGGGACTCCTCGCCCCAGACGGCGGGTCAGGCGGTCCGATCGGCACCGAGCGGCTGCGGTTCGACTTCCCGCGCCAGCGCCGGGACCGGCACCTGTGCCTCGCCGACTTCGTGCGCTCGCGCGAATCGGGGCGGATCGACGTGCTGCCGGTGCAGCTGGTCACCGCCGGCGGCAATGTGGATGAGGTGACCGCGAAGCTCTTCGCCGGCGATCACTACCGCGATTACTACGAGCTCAACGGTTTGGTCATGCAGCTCACCGAGGCGCTGGCGGAGTTCTGGCATGCGCGCATCCGCTCGGAGCTGGGCTTCGCGGCCGAGGAGCCGAAGGACAAGGCCGGCCTGTTCAAGCTCGACTACCGCGGCGCGCGCTTCTCGCTCGGATACCCCGCGTGCCCTGACATGGAGGACCGCCGCAAGGTGGTGGAACTGCTGCACCCCGAGCGGATGGGCGTGGTCCTGAGCGACGAGCTGATGCTGCACCCCGAACAGTCCACCGACGCGTTCGTGTTCCACCACCCGGAGGCGAAGTACTTCAAGGTGTGAGCTGGCGCCGGTCCTTGTCCTGTACAGATTGAGCCCGGGCGGGTAGCCCGCCCGGGCTTCCACCCGCGCTGGAGACCGGCTTTACCCGCCGGAGGGCGGCGAGGATTGCCCGCCCCACCACCGCGATACCGATGATCGTGGTGACGGCACGCAGGGTGTCCCATCCCGCCGTCGAGGTCAAAAGCGAATAGAGCAGGAAGCTGCTGAGGTTGGTGGCCAGGGGCGCGCCGGGCATGTAGGAGATGCCCGTGCCGGCGCCGACGGCGAAGGGCCAGAACCACAGATTGGTGAGCAGGCCGAACACGTAGGACGCCAGGACTCCATAGCCGCAGAGCATCCACAGTTCGGCCCGCCCCCGCACCCGGCGGGGGAGCAGGCCGGCCCCGGCGCCCACCCACGCGCAGGCGAAAATCTGGAATGGCGACCATGGGCCGATGCCGCTCCACAAGGCGCTTGAGACGGCGATGGTGGCGGCGCCAAGGAGCATGCCGAAACGTGCGCCGAAGGCCCGGCCAGCCAGGATCAGCAGGATAAAGACTGCCTCCACACCCCCGACCCCGGTGCTGGCCACCCGCACCGCCGACCCGACGGCTGCCAGGACGCCGAGCAATGCCACCGTGTGTGCGGAGCGGACCGAGCCGTCGAGGGACAGCACGATCGCAACGACGGCAACGGGGGCAATGGCCAGCGCCGCGTAGGGGACGGCCGCGGCGGCATCCTCCGGGAGTGCCGCAGCGAGCAATGGCCAGCAGAACGCTGCGAGGGCCAGGAGGTTCGCGGCTGCGAGAACAGTGAGCTCGACGCCCCGCAGCATCCGGATGCCGCGGGCTTTTTTGCCAGCTGGAGTTTCTGGCAGCGGCTCCACGAATCGCGGTGCTGCGATGCGTTCTGCTGTTTGAATTCGTTGCGCTGCGGCGCGTTGCGCTGTCTCGTCACTGGCCGGGGCGGCTTCTGCCTCGGTTGCGGGGGCGACGCCGTCACGCATCGGGAGGATCCGGGCGCCGATGCCGTGCGCAAAATCGAGGTCGTGGGTGGCGATCAGGACCGCCGCGCCCTCATCTGCTGCGGCCCGCAGCGCCGCCGAGACTGCTGTGCGCGCAGCCGCATCGAGTCCGCGGGTGGGCTCATCGATCAGGAGTACCTGGGGACTGTCCATGGTCTGCAGTGCGATGGCAAGGATCCTGCGTTCGCCTGCGGAGAGGTCCCGCGGATGCTCGTGGCCGATGGGCATCGTGGCGTCTCCGCGCAACCGGGCAAGGTGCGAATCCGTAGATCTTGGGGGAAGGCGATCACTGCCAGAGCGTCGCCAGGCGCGCGCCTGGCGACGCTCTGCCGCCCGCAGCTCTGCTCCGACGGTGTCCCTTGTGAAGAGGTCGTCCGAGGCGTCCGGCACAAGGGCGACGCGGCCGCCGTCGACCGTGCCGCCGTCGACCGTGCCGCCGTCGACCGTTCCTTCAGTCAGTGTGCCTTCACCGAGCGCGAGTGCCACAAGGAGGGACGACTTCCCGGCACCGTTCGGCCCCACAAGGGCAACCACTTCACCGCGGTCCAGGGTCAGGGATGCGCTGCGCACGAGCGGCTTGCCCTCGCGGTGCACGGCGAGGTCGCTCGCCGTCAGCACTGGCGCGGGCTCCGCCCGCTGTTCCGGCGGCTGTGCCGGCGTTGGACGGCCGGCGACCGGGGGCAAAGGTGCGGTCGCCACGCCCGGTACCAGGGCGCCGTCGTCGATGGTCCACCATGAGTCGGCAACGGGTACGAGCGGGTCCGCCCGGTGCTCCGCCACGATAACGCAGACCCCCTCGTCGCGGGCGAGGGTGCTGAGCACCGCGATGACGCGTGTGCGTGCTGCGGTGTCGAGGTCGGCCAGGGGCTCGTCAACCAGGAGGAGGGCCGGGTGCTCCACCACCGCGGCGGCGATGGCTACGAGCGCTGCCTCACCCGCCGAGAGGGTGCTGACATTCCGGTCCAGCAGCGCCGACACTCCAATGCGCTCCGCGACCTCCAGCACGCGGGCCTTGGCGGTGCCGGATGCCACGCCGCGAAGCTCAAGTGCGAGGGCGATTTCGTCCCGGACCCGGGTGGTGGCGAATGCGGCGCGCGGATTCTGCAGTACGGCGCCGATGAGGCGTGCGGTATCCCGTGGCGGTGCGGTGGCACGGTCCGTTCCGCCGACGCATACCGTCCCGGAAACTTCCCCACCGTCAACGTGGGAGAGGAGGCCCGCGATGCCCCGCAGGATGGTGGACTTGCCGGAGCCCGTCGGCCCGGTAATGACCGTGACCGAACCGCTCGACGGCGCAAAATCGGCGACGTGCACCTGCGCGTCACCGATACGGAACTGTGCGCCCCGGACGAGAACCGGCGCTTCGATGCCACTGACGGGCTGGTGTACTGCCCGGCTTCCGAAGCCGCGCAGCTCCAGGGCCGCGGCAACCCGGCTTGCGTGCTCGAGGGTGCGCTCGAGTACGGGTACCAGGGCGCGGGGCCCAAAGCGTTCGCCCCGCAACCGAAATGCCAGGCGCACGGACTTCACGGCGTCGGAGAGCGCCGGGAGCGCCGCCCAGGCCACCACAAGCATCCGGGCTATACCCTGCATGGGGCCGCCGCGGGCCAGGTGCACGAAGCCGCGGGCCACGTCCACCCAGGCGTTGAGCACGCCGAAACCCAGGATCATCCCGGCAATCGGCAGGGCGGACAGGACCGCCTCCCACAGGCCAGGCGCCGTTACCGGACCTAGGAGGACTACATGGGCATACGGGGCAGGCAGCGGCACCGGCGGTAGATCGAGCAGGACCGGGCTGCCGATGCCCGCCCCGTTGAAGAGGGTGCGGTAGATGACCCGCGCCGCGATGAAGACGGCAGCGAGAGCCACCGCCGCGCGTAACGGCGCGGGTCGGAAGGTCACGCCGCGGGTGCGGCCGGTGCGCCGTCGACCGTGTAGAGCAGTTCCAGGCTCTGTCCCGGGCTCACCTTCAGGGTGGCCAGGCCTTCCTGCGCGTATGCCCAGGCGCCGGAGGCAGGCTTAACCCAGAGCGACCAGTAGGCAAAGGCGGCCGGCATCTTCTTGCATTCTTCCCGGTACGTGCCGCCTTTGTGGGTGATGTCGAAGTCTGCGGCGGGCACACCGTTCACACGGCACACCAGTTCCTTGGGATATTGGTCAGTGCCCTCGGTCTTCACCTTGGCCTCGTCGAGGACCTTGGACGCGAGAGTCGGCGCGTCCACAGGTACGCAAACGGACGAATCGGCGGCGGCCTGCTTCAGGGCGCCTGAATCGACGATGACCTTCACACCGGCGCAGGGCCCGGCGGCGGCGCTGGATGAAGCCGCTGCCGTGGAAGCCGGTGCAGAGGTGGAGGGCTGGGTGGCGGCCGGCGTGGAGCAGCCGGCGAGCGTCAAGAGGAGACCTGCGGCGGCGAGGGAGCTCGCGGCGGCGGTGCGGATCTTAGTCAAAGTCACCAGTCAAGGGTAGGGCGTTGCCTGTCCGGATCAGGATGCCGTCGTGTTGTGTGACGTTAGATGGGGGCAAATAAGAATCCACCAGGAGCTACCCGGCGGCCCACGCAACAACCAGCAGCGCCCCCACACAAAGGATGGTGGTGCAGAGAATCACGTCGCGGGCCACGGTCATGCCCCGCCCGTAGGGGGAGGCGAAGAGAAATACGTTCTGCGCGGTAGGCAGCGTCCCCATGATCACACTGGCCAGCAGGTGCTGGCCCTCAAGCCCGAAGACAAAGCGTCCCAGCAGCCACACGATCGCAGGCATGCCGGCGATCTTCAGGAACGTGGCCACGAGGGTCTCGGTCCGGCCGTCGTCTTTCTGCAACGGCGCCCTCCCGGCCAGAGACAGGCCAAAGGCGAGAAGCACCATGGGAACAGCCCCGCCGGCCAGCATGTCGATGGGTTTCTGCAGCAGATCCGGCTCCTGCCAGCCTGTCAGTGCCACGACGACGCCGAGTGCCGAGGCGATGATCATGGAGTTGGACAGTGGCTGGAGCAGCACCTTCTTCCACGAAATCCGGGCCCCGCCGAAGATTCCCAGCAGCGTGAGGTAGAACGGGGCCAGAACCAGGAGCTGCACCAGCAGCACCGGCGCCACGTGCTGGGCGGTGCCGACGGCGTACAGCGAGACCGGAATGCCGATGTTGTTGGCGTTCGCGTAGCTGCTGGCCATCGCCCCGACGGCGGTCTCCGCGGCCGGGCGCCGGAAGAACAGGAAGCTGAGCAGCCAGTAAAGAAGCCCCACTGCCGCTGCCGATAGCAGTGCCAGCGGGGCGTCGGTGCCGAGGGCCGCCCGGATGTCCGAGCCGGCAACCACGGTGTAAAGCAGGGCGGGGTTGGTGATGTAGAAGGCGGTGCGGGTCAGTGCGCCCTGGACTTCCGGCCCCAGAATGCGGAACCTGGCAGCGAGGTAACCGATGGCGATGACTGCCGAAACGATGAGTATTCCGGAGACAACGCCGCCCACTCTCTTGACCCTTCTGTTTATGTGCACTCCGCACGGCCGCCTCCTGTTGCGTGGGGGCGGCCGTGCGGAAGTCTAGTAACTTACCTGACCAGGCAGGGCCGCTTCGGGTCGAAGGACCAGCCGTCGATGTAGTACTGCATGCCGATGCTGTCGTCGCGGGCGTCCAGTCCGTGCTTCAGGTACAGCTGGTGCGCCTTGTCCAGCGCCTCGCGGTCCAGTTCGATGCCGAGTCCCGGCGCCGCCGGAACCTCGATGGCACCGCCCTTGATCTGCAGCGGGTTCTTGGTGAGGCCCTGCCCGTCCTGCCAGATCCAGTGGGTGTCCAGCGCGGTGATCTCGCCGGGGGCGGCCGCGCCCGTGTGCGTGAACATGGCCAGCGAGATATCGAAGTGGTTGTTCGAGTGCGAACCCCAGGTCAGGCCGAACTCGTTGCACAGCTGCGCCACGCGGACAGAACCGTGCATGGTCCAGAAGTGCGGGTCGGCCAGCGGGATGTCCACCGCGTTGCTGCGGATGGCGTGGGCCATTTCGCGCCAGTCCGTGGCGATCATGTTGGTGGCCGTCTTCAGGCCGGTGGCGCGGCGGAACTCCGCCATGACCTCGCGCCCGGAGAAGCGGCCTTCGGCGCCGCAGGGGTCCTCGGCGTAGGCCACAACGCCCTGCATCCGCTTGCCCAGCCGGATGGCTTCCTCGAGCAGCCAGCCGCCGTTCGGGTCCAGCGTGACACGGGCATCGGGGAAGCGCTTGGCCAGTGCGGTGACCACGTCCACTTCGTCGTCGCCGGAGAGCACGCCGCCCTTGAGCTTGAAGTCGCTGAAGCCGTAGCGCTCCTGCGCGGCTTCGGCCAGGGCAACCACGGCCTCGGGGGTCATTGCCTCCTGGCGGCGCAGTTCCTCCCAGCGGTCCGACGGCGCGTCCTCCACCAGGTACGGCAGGTCCGTCCGCTTGTGATCACCCACGAAGAACAGGTAGCCCAGCATCGGCACGGACGTGCGCTGCTGGCCGTCGCCGAGCAGTTCGGCCACCGGGACGCCCAGGAACTGGCCGTGCAGGTCCAGCAGTGCGGACTCGACGGCGGTGACGGCGTGGACGGTGGTGCGCAGGTCGAAGGTCTGCAGGCCGCGGCCGCCGGCGTCGCGGTCCGCGAACTCCGCGGCGATCTCGCGCAGCAGCGAGCGGTAGCGGGCCACCGGCCTGCCGGCGATCAGCGCGCCGGCTTCCTCGATGGTGGTGCGGATCTTTTCGCCGCCCGGGACCTCGCCGAGGCCAGTCCGGCCGTCGGAGTCGGTCACGATGACCACGTTCCGGGTGAAGAACGGCCCGTGCGCGCCGCTGAGGTTCATCAGCATGCTGTCGTAGCCCGCAACCGGGACTACCTCCACGCGGACGATTGTCGGCTGGGCGGTCATGCGTTCACCTCTGCTTTCTCTGCAACGGGAACAACTTCGCCGTCGATCCGGCGGTTCAGCTGCCACGGGTTGGCGTCCTGGAGCGCTGCGGGCAGCAGTTCCTGGGGCAGGTTCTGGTAAGCGACCGGCCGGAGGAACCGGTTTATGGCCAGCGTACCCACGGAGGTGGTGCGGGTGTCAGAGGTGGCGGGGAAGGGTCCGCCGTGGACCATGGCGTGGCCGACTTCGACGCCGGTGGGCCAGCCGTTCACGATGATGCGCCCCACCTTCTGTTCCAGCGCCGGAATCAGCTGCGCCGCCGTCGGGTAGTCCTCTTCGGTGAGCTGCAGGGAAGCGGTGAGCTGCCCCTCGATCCGGTTGGTGGCTTCCACCAGTTCCTCGGCGGAGGAGTAGCGGATCACCAGGGACGCCGCGCCGAAGATTTCCGCGTGCAGCACCTCGTTGCTGATGAAGTCGCGGATTTCCGTGCCGTAGATGGCCGGTGCCGGGGCGTTCTCGGTGGGGCCGGGGGTTCCGGTCCCGACGACGGTCACGTTCTCGGCGGCGCCAAGCGCCTCGGTCCCGGAGGTCCAGGAGCCGGCGATGCCGGCGGTCAGCATGGTCTGTCCGGCGCAGGCCGAAACAGCGCGGCCGACGGCGGCAGCGAGTTTGTCGCCTGCCTCACCGGCGGGGGCGAACAGCAGGCCGGGGGAGGTGCAGAGCTGGCCGGAGCTGCCGGTTACGGCGGTGACGTACTGCTGTGCCAGGGCGTCGATCTGCTCGGCGGAGCCCTTGAGGGCGCCGGGGAAGACGAAGACCGGGTTGAGCGAGGACATCTCCGCGTAGACGGGGATGGGTTCCGGGCGGGCGGCGGCGGTGCGCATCAGGGCGATGCCGGCGCTCTGTGAGCCGGTGAAGCCCACGGCCTTGATGGCCGGGTCCGCCACAAGGGCCTGGCCGATGCTGCTGCCCGGGCCGTAGATGAGGGAGAAGACGCCCGGGTGCAGTCCGAGATCAGCAACGGCCTTCGCGATTGCCTGGCCTACGAGTTCGCTGGTGCCGGGGTGGGCGTTGTGCGCCTTGAAAACGACGGGGCAGCCGGCGGCGAGGGCAGAGGCGGTGTCCCCGCCCGCCGTCGAGAAGGCCAGCGGGAAGTTGCTGGCGCCGAAGACGGCGACGGGACCGAGCGGGATCTGGCGCTGGCGGATGTCGACGCGGGGCAGCGGAGTGCGGTCCGGGATCGCGGGGTCGATGCGGACGCCGCGGAAGTCGCCCTGGCGGACCACGTTGGCGAAGAGCCGCAGCTGGCCGGTGGTGCGGGCGCGTTCACCCTGCAGCCGGGCTGCCGGCAGGCCCGTCTCCTGGCCCGCGCGGACAATCAGTTCGTCGCCAATGGCTTCGATGTTGTCTGCAATGGCGTCCAGGAAGGCAGCGTGGGCTTCGGGGTCAAGCGTGCTGAATGATGCGAAGGCCTCGGCGGCCGCGGCAGTGGCGGCCTTGAGCTGCTTCTCGCTGAGCAGGGTGTAGGCGGGCTCGAGCTGTTCGTTGCTGGCCGGGTTGAAGGCGAAGGTGGTCTTGCCTTCGCCTGCAACGGTTTGTCCGGCGATCAGGGAGTGTCCGGTAAGGGTCACAGTTTGTTCCTCCTGGGTAAAGGTGGGAGCCGAAAGGTCAGGAGACCTTGGCGATGAGTGTCTTGAGATCGGCCAGGTCCTGCGGTGCGAGGTTCTGCAGCGGGGGACGGACGCCGCCGGCGGAACGGCCGATGGCGTCAAGGCCGCCCTTGACGATGGACACGGAGTAGCCCTTCACGCGGTCACGGATGTCCAGGTACGGGATGACGAAGTCATTGAGCTTCTGGTTGACGGCTACACGGTCGTTGTTGCGGACGTCCTGGTAGAAGTCGAGCGCGAACTGCGGCACGAAGTTGTACATGGCGCTGGAGTAGGTGCTCATGCCCAGCTGCAGGAGCGGCAGCGCGAAGGTCTCTGCGGTGGGGAGGCCGCCCAGGTAGAACAGGCGGTCGCCGAGCTTGGCGTAGACGCGGGCGTCGTGCTCGAGGTCGCCCACGCCGTCCTTGAAGCCGATGAGGTTCTCGTGGCGGTCGGCCAGCGTGGCCACCGTGGTGTCCTTGTAGATGGCGTTGGCGCGGTTGTAGATGATGACGCCGAGCGAGGTGGCGTGGCAGACGGCGCTGACGTGCTCGATCAGGCCGCCCTGGTCGGCTTCGGTCAGGTACGGCGGCAGGAGCAGGATGCCCTCGGCGCCGGCGGCCTCGGCGGCCTTGGCGTTTTCAATGGCCTGGGCGGTGGAACCGCCGGCGGAGGCCAGGACGGGGACGGTGCTGCCGACTTCCTCGACGGCGGCACGGACCACGCGGGCCGACTCGGCCGGAGTGAGCGAGAAGCCTTCACCCGTGCCGCCGGCGGCGAAGAGACCGGCAACGGGGTAGCTGGCCTGCCATGCCAGGTGCTTGCGGTAGTTTTCCTCGTCGAACTGCAGCTCTGCATCGAAGGAGGTCACGGGGAAGGACAGCAGCCCGTCCTTGAGGGTGTTGGCGAGTTCCTGGGGTGAAAGTTTAGCCACGGGATTGTCCTTGGAGTCTGTGCCGCAGGCGGCGGGGTCTGTGGTGGTGGTTCCTTTTCAGACTAGGGAGGCCCGTCCATGCCTGTCCAAGTGCATTTTTGTATCTATTGATACCCCAGCCGCATGGAGGCCGTTGAAGCTGAAGGCGCTCAGTTGGCGGCGAACTCCAAGTCCCGCAACAGCCGCACCAGGGCAGGGTTCTTTGCGTCCCGGTTCCAGATGGCGTGAAGCTCCACGGGCTCTTCCTCGCCGCTGGCCAGCCGCAGGAATGACACCCCCCGGATACCCAGCCCTGTTGCCGAGTGCGGCACGAAGGCCACCCCGCGCTTGGCGGCCACGAGCGAGACCATGGTGAGGATCTGGCTGACGGTGTGCACCACGTTTTCATGCCGGATGGAGTGCAGGCGGACCACAAGGTCGTAGAAGTACCTCGCCTCCGTGGGGGAATGCATGATGAGCGGCTCGTCTTTGAGGTCCTCGTTCTCGATGTCCCGCTTGAGGCCTGCGAGGGGGTGCGACGCGGGAACCGCCAGCACCATCGACTCGCGGTACAGCAGATGGGAGTCGAAAATCTCGGTGTCGAACGGCGGCCGTGCCAGGCCGAGATCCAGTTCGCCGGTGAGCAGGCCCTGGATCTGCTCACCCGTGACCAGCTCCTGAAGGTCGATGTCCACGTCGGGCACGATCGCACCGATCTCTTCGAGCAGCGGGCCCAGAATGCTGAAGCCGCTCGCGGCCGTGAAGCCGATGCGGAGATGGCCCTGCCGGCCGGAGGCGATCCGGCGTGCGGTCACGGGAGCCCTGCTGGCCAGCGCCATGAGTCTGCGGGCCTCGTCAAGGAAAGCGCGTCCGGCCGCGGTCAGCTCGACCCGCCGGTTGTCCCGTTCGAGCAGTTCAGCCCCCACGGTCTTCTCCAGTTTCTGGATCTGGCGGCTGAGCGGCGGCTGGGTCATGTTGAGGCGCTCGGCGGCCCGGCCGAAATGCAGTTCCTCGGCGACGGCGATGAAGCCGGTCAGCTGGTCGAAGGTAAACATGATGCCCTCCCGGTATTACTTGATGCATATTTGGGCTTAGACATGCATCATAGCGCCTCCCTACACTCGACCTAGCGAACCGGCAGTGACCCGGTTCACACAGACCTACGGGCTGAGGCAGCCCGCAGTGCAAACGAGGAGTTTCAATGATGCACTTCCCCACCCGCCGCGCCGTTCTCGGAGCGGCGTCGGCTATCACCCTGCTGGCCATGACCGCGTGCGGCAACGTTTCCGGCGGCAGCGCCGATTCATCGAAGTACCCCAACGGCCCGGTCACCCTGACCGTGGGCCAGGCGCCGGGCGGCAGCACCGACCTCATCGCACGCGCCGTCTCCGAAGGTGCGGCAAAGACCCTCGGCGCCCCGATGCCCGTGGTGAACAAGCCGGGCGCCAACGGCGCGCTCGCCAGCAAGGAGGTGGCGGGCAAGCCGGCCGACGGCCAGAACCTGCTGCTGCTCACCGCTTCCCTGATCACGATCACCCCGCTGGCCGTGACCGCGGACGAGGCTGTCAACATCGATGACTTCGACATCATCTCGGGCCTGTCCCAGGACGACTACGTGCTGGTTGCCAGCGGGAAGTCGGGTTTCAAGTCCATCAAGGACGTGACCTCGGCCGGCCGCAACATCACCTACGGCACCACCGGCGTCGGCACCGGCAGCCAGCTCGCCCAGACCGTTCTCTTCAAGCAGGCCAACGTGAAGGGCACCGACGTGCCGTTCGACAGCGGCAAGCCCGCCCTGACTGCTGTCCTGGGCAACCAGGTGGAACTGGCAACCATCCAGCTCGGCGAGGCCATGCCGCAGATTGAGGCCGGCAAGGTGTCCCCGCTGCTCGTCTTCTCGGAGGAGCGCAACTCCTTCCTGCCGGACACGCCCACCGCCAAGGAATCCGGCTACGACGTTCCGGTTGCGCAGTACCGCGCCGTCGCCGCCCCCAAGGGTACGCCGAAGGAAGTCAAGGACAAGCTCGTTGCCGCCATCCAGGAAACCTTGAAGTCGGATTCCTACAAGGAGTTCAACAAGAAGAACATGCTGACTCCGAAGGAAATCTCGGGTGAAGAAGTTGTCACCCAGTGGAAGGACTACGCAGCCAAGTACAAGGCCCTGGTGGAGAAGTACGACATCAGCCTCGCCGGGAACAAGTGATTCCAGTGCAGGCAGCATCACCGGTATCCGGCGGAGGGAACAGCTCCAACGCTGTTTCCTCCGCCGGGAACGGCACCAATGACCTTCCCGGCACAGAGTTGGATGACCTGACTCCAGAGCAGCTGGCAGCCCAGTGGGAGGAAGAAAAGCCTCCGGCGGCCGGTGCCCTGGCAAATGTCGGATCTTCGCTGGTGGTCATCGGCGTGGGCATCGGCGCCGTGGTCCTGTCCGTGGCCATGGGCTTGGGTACACCGTCCGCCCCGCAGCCCGGCCTGTGGCCGTTCATGATCAGCTGCGTGATGGTGGTCCTGGGCCTGTTCCAGCTGATCGTCGGCCGGCACAACCGGGACGCGGAGCAGTTCACCCGCATGTCCGCGGCCCCGCTGACCGGGCTGGTCACACTTGCCGCCATGGTGGCCCTCATGCCAATCGCCGGCTTCGAGCTGCCGGCCCTGGTGCTGTGCATCATCTGGATGCGCTTCCTCGGCGGCGAAACCTGGCGCTCCACGCTCCTGGTCAGCGCCGTCGTCGTGGCAGCTTTCTACGGCATCTTCGTGATGGCGCTCAACACTTCCATCCCCCACCTCTTCTAGGAGACCACCGTGGATTTCCTGAATCCCGTGATCAACGGATTTGCAGTCGTCCTGGAGCCAATGAACCTCCTGTACTGCCTGATCGGCGTCGTCATCGGCATGCTGATCGGTGTATTGCCCGGTCTGGGGCCCGCGGCAACCATCGCCATCCTGCTTCCGCTCACCTACAACGTTGAGCCCGTCACCGCCATCATCATGCTGGCCGGCATCTTCTACGGTGCCCAGTACGGCGGCACCATCACTTCTGTGCTCCTGCGCCTGCCGGGCGAGGCATCCTCGGTGGTCACCGTCTTCGACGGTTACCAGATGGCCAAGCAGGGACGGGCCGGCACGGCACTGGGCCTGGCATCCATCGGTTCGTTCATCGGCGGCACCGCGGCCATCATCGGCCTGACGTTCCTGGCCCCGATCGTGGCGAGCTTCGCCCTGGACTTCGGCCCCGCCGAGTACACGGCCCTGGCGCTGCTCGGCATCCTGCTGGTGGCCACGATCAGCAGCGGCTCCAAGACCAAGGCACTCATCGCGGCCGCGCTCGGCCTGCTGCTGGCGACCGTTGGCCGGGACATCTTCACCGGCGAAAACCGGTTCACCTTCGGAAGCCTCGAGCTCGCCGACGGCATCGACTTCGTCCCGATCGCCATGGGCATCTTCGGCCTCGGCGAGATCCTGTACAACCTCGAGGAGCGCCACCGCGCCGCGAAGGCGCCCTCCGCCGTCGCGAACGTCTGGCCCTCCCGGGGTGACCTCAAGCAGGCATCCGGCGCAATCGGCCGCGGTTCGGTCCTCGGCTTCTTCCTGGGCATCCTGCCCGGCGGCGGTGCCACGATCGCCTCGATGGCCTCCTACGCCATGGAAAAGAAGCGGGCCAAGCAGCCCGAGCGCTTCGGCAAGGGTGCGCCGGAAGGCGTGGCCGGGCCGGAAACCGCCAACAACGCCGCGGCGACGTCCTCCTTCATTCCGCTGCTCACCCTCGGCATTCCGGCCAACGCCACCATGGCACTGATGTTCGGCGCGCTGCTGATCCAGGGCGTCACCCCTGGCCCGCAGCTCGTGGAACAGGACCCGGGACTGTTCTGGGGCGTGGTGAACTCCATGTACATCGGTAACATCCTGCTGCTGATCATGAGCCTGCCGCTGGTGGGGATCTTCGTGAAGATCCTCCGCGTCCGCGCCGCCATCCTGGCGCCCATCACGGCGCTGATCACCCTGCTCGGCGCGTACACGATCAACAACAGCATGTTCGACGTCACGCTCGTGGTGGTCTTCGGCATCGTGGGCTACCTGATGAAGAAATTCGGCTTCGAGCCCGGCCCGCTGGTGCTGGCCTTCGTGCTCGGCTCCCTGCTCGAAAGCTCGCTGCGGCGCTCCCTGCTGGTGTTCGGCGGTGACCCGCTGGGCTTCTTCGGCCGGCCCATCTCCGCCACGCTCCTCATTGTGTTCGTCCTCGTGGCCGCGCTCCCGGGCATCCGCTCCGCGCTGGCCAAGCGCAAGGCCACCGTCCCCGCGGGAACCGCCGCCACAGAAATCAAGGAGAAGGTATGAGCATCATCGTTGGATTCGTCCCCACACCGGCGGGGGAAGCTGCCCTCGCGGCCGGCATCGCGGAGGCCCGCCTCCGCAACCAGGATCTGGTGATCGTCAACTCCGCCCGTGAAGGCGCCCTCGTGGACAAGTCAGTTGCACCGGACGACGTCCTGGCCAAGGCGTCCAGGCAGGCAGCGGACGCAGGCGTCACGGCCCGGGTGATCCAGCCGCCCTACCAGCATGACCTCGCGGACGAGTTCCTCGACGTCGCCCGGGAGGAAAACGCCTCCCTGATTGTCATCGGGCTGCGGCACCGCACGCAGGTGGGCAAGTTCATCCTGGGCAGCCACGCCCAGCGCATCCTCATGCAGGCTGACCGTCCCGTTTTGGCCGTGAAGGCCGACGGCGGCCAGTTTTAGTACCCGAAGCACCGCTTGGTAAGAGGCGGGCCGGGACCCGTACGGGATCCGGCCCGCCTCAGCCGTATCCGCACTCCATAAACGGAAAGACCCCATGACCACTCTGATCGCATCCACTCCCCGCCAGCACCGCTCGCGGCAGCGGACCATCCCCGCAGGCGAGCCCACGCGTGCCAACCCGCTCGAGCCCGTGCCCAACTGGTGCAAGCTTTCGCGCCGGGACGAGGTGACCGTGTGCCGCGACCGGCGGAGAGTGGCCGCCGGCCGCGTTGACATGGTGGCGCTGGACGGCAGCGTCTTCTGGATCATCCAGGAGGACGGCAAGGGCCGCGCCATGATCCACCAGAAGGACGGGCTGACGGTCTTCCGGAAAGCTGGCAAGGCCCGCCGTCCCCGGCACTACGGAAACAAGCTCGCCCTGCCGTGACATCGGACTCTTAACCTCCCTCAGCGGAATACCAACGGCCGAAGGGGCCTTGTTCTAAGCGGGCTCCGACGACCGGTTGCCCCGCGAAAGGACATCTTTGCCTGCCTTCATCCCGTTCACCATGTGCGCCACAGTCCGCGACGGCCACGGCCGCTCCTTCGGCACCGACTTGGAACGCCTCACGTCCACCCACCGCGGCTGGGCGCCGTTGGACATGGTCAAGTCCACCAATTCCAAGGCTCTCCTGCGCGGTGCGATCCGGCAGAGCGCTCACACAGCCACCGACGCGAGCCTTGCCCGCTACCTGCAGACCCGCCTTGCCGCCGACACGGACATCCACTTGGACCTCACCGTGAGCATCGAGCGGTAAGGGACTTTCGCCAGCCCCGGACCTGTGGGTCCGGGGCTTTCCTGTGCAGCGACACGAACGTTCCGGCAGGCATAAGCTAATACCAGAAGGTCGCTTCCAGCACCGGGGAGCTTATCGTGGACACTGAAACCGCCGCCGTCACCGGTCATGACGTCACCACCATCACCTGCGTGTGCGGCAACACCGTCAGCAGGGACGGACTAATACAGGCCAACTCACAGGGCGTGCCCGTTTACGCCGGCGCGAACGCCTCCCTCCCCTCGGAGCTCGCGCAATGGCCCGCCGATGAGGATCTTTACACACTCTGTCCCTCATGCGGCCGCGTGTACCGTGACACGACAATCGAAGAGACAGGGACCGCGCCCGTTGCTTTCCGGGTGGACGTCACCGTTAGTCCGATCGCAGAAGCAATCCGGGCCCACTGGAACCTCAGCACATGAGAACCGCACCCGTAAAACAATCGTGATTCCCGCCGTCGTCGGCATAGGGTGGGCGAAGCGGACAAGCGTGAATACTCTCCCGACGCCGGGGTACGGAAGGACTTGAAGAACACCCCGGGGGGAGGTGCCACGCAGGAACCACCGATAAAGGAGAACTCTGTGCGGGAAGCAAGCTTCAACAACAGCGTTTCAGCAGCGGACGAATTCACCGACGAGCCCGATGGCTTCGGGCAGGACGGTGCGGCGGTCCCGGCTGGCGAAGAGGCTGCGGCCGGCGACGCAGTCTCGGCTGACTCAGCAGCCGAAGCGCCTGAAGTGACTGAAGCGGCCGACATCACCTACGACGAGCAGTTCTATCCCGCCCGTCCCAAGGCGCTGCGGCCGATCGCCCGCCGCCGCCAGTTCTTCGCCGACCGCCCATCACTGGAATTCGACGGGCGCAACGCGGCCTATGTTGAGTGGCTGCGGAACCAGGCCATGCTTGGGGATGCGAACGTCATGGCACGGCAGCTCTCCGGGCAGGCCAGCATGTGGCAGAACTCGTATGCCCATCCCAACCCGCGGGCTGCCGTGGAACGCGCCCCCGTCTGGTTCACGGCCTACCCGCTGTCCTTCATCACGCGCCCGGGCCAGTCCTTCCTCTCCGCGCTGGGCGATCCTGAGCTGTGGGACGCCTTCCGCGAGATCGGCATCAGGGGTCTGCACACCGGCCCGGTCAAGCTCGCCGGCGGCATCAGCGGCTGGTCGCAGACGCCGAGCGTGGACGGGCACTTCGACCGCATCAGCATGGCAATCGACCCGGTGTTCGGCACTGAGGACGAATTCCGCAAGATGTGCGAGGTCGCTGCCGATCATGAAGGCACCGTGATCGATGACATCGTCCCCGGCCACACGGGCAAGGGGGCCGACTTCCGCCTGGCCGAGATGAACTTCCGGGACTACCCCGGCATCTATCACATGATCGACATTCCGGAAGAGGACTGGCACCTGCTGCCGGACGTTCCCGAAGGCGAAGACTCAGTCAACATCAGCCCTGATGCGGAGCAGGCACTGCAGGAGGCCGGGTACATCATCGGCCGGCTGCAGCGCGTGATCTTCTACGAACCCGGGGTCAAGGAGACCAACTGGAGCGCCACCCGGGCGATCGTGGACACGGCCGGGAAAACCCGGCGCTGGGTCTACCTCCACTACTTCAAGGCCGGCCAGCCGTCCATAAACTGGCTGGACCCCACCTTTGCGGGAATGCGCCTGGTGGTCGGTGACGCGCTGCACTCGCTGCTCGACCTGGGCACGGGCGCGCTGCGGCTGGACGCGAACGGGTTCCTGGGCGTGGAGAAGAGCGCCGAGGAGCAGCCTGGCTGGTCCGAGGGGCACCCGCTGTCCGAAGCGGCAAACCAGCTGATCGGGTCCATGATCCGCAAGGTGGGCGGGTTCTCCTTCCAGGAACTCAACCTGACCATCGACGACATCAAGGCCACCTCCGAGGCGGGTCCCGACCTTTCCTACGACTTCGTCACCAGGCCGGCCTACCACTACGCGCTGGTGACTGCCGATACGGAATTCCTGCGCCTGACACTGCGGCTGGCCATGGAAATCGGCGTGGACCAGGCATCACTGGTCCATGCCCTCCAGAACCATGACGAACTGACCTACGAGCTGGTCCATTTTGCCGCCGGCCACAGGGACGACGTGTTCGAGCTCAACGGCCAGGAGCTCACCGGCGCCGAACTGGCAGAGCACGTTCAGCAGACCCTCCGCGAACGGCTGACGGGCCCGGACGCGCCCTACAACGCGTTGTTCACCACCAACGGCATCGCCTGCACCACGGCCAGCGTCATCATGGCCGCCCTGGGCATCCAGGACCCGGAGAACCTCTCCGACGAACAGCGGGCCCAGATCCTGGACGTCCATATCCTGCTGTCCATGTACAACGCCCTGCAGCCCGGTGTCTTTGCCCTGTCCGGGTGGGACCTCACCGGCATCGTCACCCTTGACCGCCAGAAAGTGCGGGAGCTTACCGCGCAGGGAGACACCCGCTGGATCAACCGCGGCGCACACGACATCATGGGCACCAGCCCCGACGCGGAGGCCTCCTCCGCCGGAATGCCCCGTGCCCGCAGCCTCTACGGCCCGTTGCCCGACCAGCTCAAGGACCCGGCGTCCTTCGCCCGGCGGCTGCAGAAAATCCTCGCTGTCCGGGAACAGAGCGGCATTGCCACCAGCACCCTGCTGGACGTGCCGGAAGTTTCCCAGCGCGGCCTGCTGGTCATGGTTAACCGGCTGGGGGACGGGAACCTGCAGGCGACCGTGCTCAACTTCTCCGGCCAGGACATTGCGGGCAGCATCCAGTCGAGCCACCTGGTTCCCGGCAGCAGCGTCCACGACCTCTTCAGCGGCGAGGCCGTGGGGCAGGTCGACGACCTGCACAGCTTCTTCCTGGAGCTGGGCGCCTATCAGGGCACGGCACTGGTCCTGAAGGAAGGCGAGAAGGACGACGACGCCGAGTGAGCCGGCTCTGAATCTGGCACCGCGCCTACCGAGCCCCGGCGGACCAGCGTGGCGTTGAACTCGGGCGCCGGGGCCAGAGGCGGGCGGCCCTCGATCTGCCTGATCAGGGCGCTCGCCGCCGCGGCCCCCATGTCGTAGACCGGCTGCGCCACCACCGTCAGTGGTGGCGTGGTCAGGCGGGTCCAGGCGAAGTCGTCGTACATGAGGAACGACACGTCATCCGGGATTCGAAGTCCCATCTCCTGGACGGCTTCCACCACGCTGAGGGCAATCAGGCCGTCTGAAGCCACGACGGCGGTGGCCGGGTCTGTGCCGAGCAGCACCTCGCGCGTGAGGTTCCGGATGGAGCCGGCATCGCCGGCGTTGAGCCGGACGAGGTCCCCCGGGAACTCGCGCCCCGCGTCAGCAAAGGCCCGCCGCATCCCCGCCAGGCGGTCCGAGATTTGCGATGAATCCAGCCGCGTTCCCTCGGAGTACTCAGCGTCGGTGCGCAGCGTCGAAATGAAGGCGATCCTTCGGTGCCCGGCATCCAGAAGGTAGCGCGTTGATTCGTAGGAGATGGAGGCCATGTCGACGGCGACCGTCTCCAGCGCGAGGCCATCAGCAGAGCGGTCCAGGAGCACCAGCGGGCGGCCTGCTTCGTGGACCCGCCGCAGGTGCTGCGTCTCCACGGACGAGGCCGGCGCGACGATCAGGCCGTCCACCCTCTTGTCGAGCAGCACGCGGACAGCGTCCACTTCCGCCGCGGTGTTCTCGTCCGTGTTGATCAGGATGACGTTGTACCCGCTCTTCTTCGCGGTGTCCGTGATCCCCCTGGTGGCCAGGCCGAAATGCGGGTTTTCGATGTCGCCCACCACCACGCCTATGGTGTGCGATTTCCCGGTATTCATGCTGCGTGCCAGCTCGTTGGGCCGGTACTCCAGCTCTTCCGCCGCGGCAAGAACCCGCTCGCGGACATCATCGCTGACAGCACCGTAGTTGCCCAGCGCACGGGCGGCCTGGGCTTTGGAGACCTGGGCAGCTTTTGCGACGTCGGCAACTGTCACGTCCCGCCGTCTTGCTCCGTCACTGCTCATGTTCACCTTTCAGAGGGGCTGTTGACGTAGCGTGTGAGTTCCGCTACATTTCTAGCAATCGATGTGAGTCCGGTCTCAATCGTAGGGACTGAGACCGGACTCAGCAAGAGCTTCATCGACCAAATCCTTCGGCGGCCCCTGACAGCACCGCTTTCCCTCCCACGATTGGACAACGCTGTGATCAAACTGAACTTCCGCCCGGCAGCAGTGGCTGCGGCAGCCTTGGCGGCAATCCTGGCCCTCTCGGGCTGCGGCGGTTCCTCCTCCGCCACCTCGAGCCCGGCCGAAAACCCGTACGGACTGATTGAACAGGGCACCATCCGGGTGGCCAGCCTGGGCGATTCGAAGCCGTATACCTTCACCGACGCGCAGGGTAACTTCACCGGCTTCGACGTCGAACTGTTCAAGGACGTGGCCCACCGCGCCGGCGTAGACAAAGTCGTCTTCACCGGCCAGGACTTCTCCGGGCTGCTTTCCGCCGTAGCCAACGGCCAGTTCGACGTTGGCGTGGCCGCCATCGGCATCACGGACAAGCGCAAGGAAACCGTCGACTTCTCCAACGGCTACCTCGCCGGCTACCTGACGGTCATCACCACCAAGGCCTCCGGCATCAAGGACGTGGATGGCCTCAACGGCAAGCGCCTCGGCGTGGTGCAGGGAACGCTGCAGGAAGCCTACGCGGTGAAGAACTTCACCTCCGCCAACCTGGTGCGGTTCCCGGACAACAACACTGCCATCTCCGCCGTCAACAGCGGCTCGGTGGACGCGCACTTCCTCGACTACGAGGCCGCCAAGGCCTACCAGGAGCAGTACGGCCTGGTCAGCGCAGCTGACATCCCCTCCTTCGACGCCCCCGCAGGCTTCGCCATCGCCAAGGACAAGCCCGCCTTCAAGGAAGCGCTGAACAAGGGCCTGGCCGCAGCCATGGAAGACGGCACGTGGAAGAAGCTTTACCAGAAGTGGTTCCCGGGCTCGCCGATGCCGGAGCAGTACCTGCCCAAGGCCGAGCAGACCGCCACCCCTGCCCCGACGGCAAGCAAGTAAGCCGGATCGATTCACCACGATCCATGCCGGGCGGGCTGCACTCCATCACCCGCCCGGCACCCGAACAAAACAACTAACGTCTGAGAGCACTAAATGGACTGGCTCAACATCATCGGCCGTACCTTCTTCGACTTTGAAGCAATGCTCGAGGTGCTGCCCCAACTCCTCGGGGTTGGCCTCCTGAACACGCTGATCATCTCCGTCGCCGCCACCATCCTTGGCGTGGTGCTCGGCATGGTGGTGGCCGTGATGGGCATCTCGCGGTCCCGCTGGCTGCGTATTCCGGCCCGGATCTACACCGACCTCTTCCGCGGCCTGCCGGCCATCCTCACCATCTTGCTGATCGGCCAGGGCTTCGCCCGGTTCAGCCAGTCGGTGTTCGGGCCCTCGCCCTACCCGCTGGGAATCATCGCGCTGAGCCTGATCGCTAGCGCCTACATCGGCGAAATCTTCCGCGCCGGCATCCTCAGCGTGGACAAGGGCCAGGGCGAGGCCTGCCGGGCCCTGGGCATGAGCTATGCCAAGTCCATGGCCCTCGTGGTGGTCCCCCAGGGCGTCCGCCGGGTCCTGCCGGCCCTGGTGAACCAGTTCATCGCCATCGTCAAGGACTCCTCCCTGGTCTACTTCCTGGGCCTGCTGGTCAGCGAACGCGAGCTCTTCCGGGTGGGCCAGGACGCCGCGGTGCTCTCCGGCAACCTCTCGCCCCTGGTCATGGCCGGCATCTTCTACCTGGTGATCACGGTGCCCCTGACCCACCTGGTCAACTACTTCGACAACAGGTTCCGCACCGGCCGCCGGCGGCCCACTCCGCCCACGTCCGGCCTGAAGGAAGTCACCGAACTCGACGCGGCCTCGCCGCTGATCACCGGGAGCAACACATGAACCTCGCAAGCAACACCGCCAGCACCAACAAGACGGACGCGGGAAGCCATACCTTCCACGGCTCCAGCCTGGAGCTTAAGAACCTGACCATGGCCTACGGGGACATTGAGGTCCTCCGGAACGTCAGCCTCTCGGTCGCCCCGGGCACCACCACCTGCATCATCGGGCCCTCGGGCTCGGGCAAGTCCACGCTGCTGCGCGGCGTCAACCGGCTGCATGAGCCCAAGAGCGGGGACGTGCTGCTCGCCGGCGAAAGCGCCCTGCAGGTCAAGCCGGACATCCTGCGCGCCCGCATCGGCATGGTCTTCCAGCACTTCAACCTCTTCCCGGACCACACGGCACTCGAAAACGTGGCACTGGCCCTCTGGAGCGTCAAGGGAATGTCCAAGGCAGAAGCCAGGGAACGCGCCAGCCGCGGCCTGGCCGAAGTAGGCCTGGCCGAGCGCGCCGACCACCGGCCCCGCGACCTCTCCGGCGGCCAGCAGCAGCGCGTGGCCATCGCCCGCGCGCTGGCCATGGAACCGGAAGTGATGCTGTTCGATGAAGCCACCAGCGCCCTGGACCCCGAACTGGTCAAGGGCGTCCTGAACCTGATGGCAGGGCTCGGCCGCCGCGGCATGACCATGCTGGTGGTCACGCACGAGATGGGCTTCGCCCGAAAGGTCGCAGACCAGGTGGTGTTCATGGACGAGGGCGAAGTGGTGGAGGCCGGGACCCCGGCCGAACTCTTCGACAACCCGCGCAGCGAACGCCTGCAGCGCTTCCTCTCCGAGGTGCTGTGATGGCGAACGGTACAGCGGCACCCTTCCGGACCGCCGTCGTCGGCTTCGGAATCTCCGGCAAGGTCTTCCACGCACCGCTGATCGCGGCGGACCCGCACTACTCACTGGACGTGATCGTAACGGCGGACCCTGCCCGGGCCGCCGAGGCGGCCAGGCTCTACCCGCAGGCCCGCATCGTTCCCACGCCGGAGTCGATGTTCGCCCAGGCCGGGGAGCTGGACCTGGTCATCCTGGGCACCCCGCCGCACACGCATTTCGACCTCGCGGCCACCGCCATCGCCCACGGCCTCCACGTGGTGGTGGACAAGCCTTTCGTGCCAACCTCCGCCCAGGGGACGCAGCTGATCGCCCTGGCATCCGAGGCCGGGGTGCAGCTCACCGTGTTCCAAAACCGCCGGTGGGACGCCGACTTCCTGACCCTGCAGAAACTGCTCCGGCAGCAGGCCCTCGGTGAGGTGCGCACCTTCGAATCCCGCTTTGAATGGTGGCGGCCGGAGGGCTTCGGGAACTGGCGCGACACCGTTTCCCTTGCCCAGGGCGGCGGAATCCTGCACGACCTCGGTGCGCACCTGATTGACCAGGCCGTCCAGCTGTTCGGCCCGGTGGAACAGAGCTACGGGGAGACGGCCAACCGGGGGTCCGACCCCGGCGCCGCCGACACGGAAGCGTTCGTCTCCCTGCTGCACGAGTCCGGCGTCCGCACCAGGCTGTGGATGAACGGCATGGCAGCGCAGGTGGGCCCGCGCTTCCACGTCCTCGGCTCGGAATCCGGCTATACCAAGTGGGGTCTGGACGGCCAGGAACCCGCCCTCGCTGCCGGCATGATGCCGTCGGATCAGGCCTACGGCGTTGATCCGCAGGAGTCCTGGGGGCTTCTTGGCGTGGATGGTGCCACCAGTCCCGTTCCTGCGGAGCGGGGCGCCTACCCCGAGTTTTACGTCCAGCTCGCCGCCGCCCTGCGCGGGGAGGGGCCGCTGCCCGTTGACCCTTCTGAACCGCTCGAGGTCCTCAAAATCATCGAAGGCATCCACGCCGTCGTCTAGGGGCGTGGCCTGACCCTCACCGCCTGAACATTCCGGACGCGGCGGAGTCCAAAGCCGCGTCCCCATCAACCATGCCCAAACTCCTCAGAAAGGGAGAACCATGTCCTCCACCGACACCAAGCACGTCGCCATCATCGGCGGCGGCATCCTGGGCGTCTCCACCGCCGTCCACCTGCTCCGCGAAGGAGCCTCCGTCACGCTGCTGACCGAGAAGGGGCTGGCGAGCGAAGCCACCGGCCGTTCGCTCTCCTGGCTCAACTCCGCCGGCGAACGGTCCGCCCCGTACCACCAGCTCCGCCTCGCCGGCGTGGACCGGTACCGCACCCTGTTCGCTGCCGACCCCAGCCGGGAGTGGCTGCAGTTCGGCGGCGGGCTGATGTGGAACGCCGAAGGCCAGCGGGAGGTCACAGAGGCCCGCCATGCCTACGAGAAGTCCATCGGCTACGACTCCAAGCTCCTGGCCCCGAAGGACATTGCCGCCTTCACGCCGGGCATCGATGCGGCCGCTGTTCCGGAAAATGCCATCTTCAACCCGGGTGAGGGCTGGGTCAGCCTGCCGGACCTGGTGGAGTTCCTGATGGAGGAGTTCCACGAGCGCGGTGGCCGGCTGGTGCTGAACGCCGGAAAGTCCTCCGTGGTGGTCGACGGCGGCCGGGCCGTGGGCGTCGAGACGGAAGCGGGAGAGACGTACGACGCCGAGGCGGTACTGGTGGCGTGCGGGGCGGCGACGCCCGCCGTCGTCGCGCCCCTGGGTGTGGACATCCCCAACGGTTCGCCGGTATCCATGCTGGTGCTGACCAAGCCGGTGGAACATGACGTGCGGGCCGCGCTGAACACCCCGCGGGCCGCCGTGCGCCCCAACCCGGGCAGCACCCTTGCCTTGGACCACGACTGGTACGAGGAGCACATCACGGAGCACGCGGACGGTTCGTTCAGCATCCCCGACGATGTGGTGCAGGAACTCGCGGACGAAGCCTCCAAGCTCATTGCCGGCAACCCCGAGCTCAAGCCAGCGAGCTGGAAGATCGGCTACAAGCCCATTCCGGGTGACGGCGAGCCGGTGCTGGGCGAGCTCGGCCAGGTCCCCGGCTGCTTCGTGGCGTTCACCCACTCCGGTGCGACGCTGGGGCTCGTTGTCGGCGAACTCCTCGCCGGTGAGATCCTGACCGGGGCAAGGCACCCCATGCTGTCCACGTTCCGTCCGGCGCGTTTCTCCTGACCCCGGTTCTCCCGGGAGAGGGAAGCGGAAGCCCCGCACCGTCCGCGAAAGACGGTGCGGGGCTTCTTTGGCGAATCCTCCGGGTGTCTGGGGTCCCGGAGTGCTTCCCTAAAGCTACCGGCCGGTAACCAGAAGTCAAGAGGCGGTCACAATCACGAGGCGCCTATCGGATGAACCGTGCCGGTGCCGTACGATACGAGTCACATGCGGTCACTGCTGGGCGCATCTGATGCTGGGGGGCGGATGAAGACAGGCGTGATCCGTAGATCGCTTCAGTCCGGTGGGCGGGCCGGACCTCGGCCCTGGCTGCTGTGGCTCATGTGGGCGTTTCTGGGCCTGTACCTGGCGGGTCTGATGGCGCACGGCGAGGGGTTCAATCCCCTGGTGGACCTCGGGTTGGGCATGCCCGCTTCGTGGGCGCCGGCTGCAGTGGCCTGGCTTGCGGCCTACCGCGCCAAAGAGCGCCGCGCGCTCGCCCTGGTGGCGATGGCGTTGACTGCCTTTGCTGCGGGGAGCACTTTCTACGTCTCCTCGCTGTCGGGGGCCAGTTCGCTGCCCTTCCCGTCGCCGGCGGATGTGGGCTACCTGCTGTTTTATCCGCTGGTCCTTGGTGGCTTGTTCGTCTATCTGCTCCCGCTGCGCCAGCGGCTGGCCTGGTCGGTGCTGCTGGACGCCGTCGTCGGCTCACTCGGTGCCGCCTCCGTCCTGGTTGTCCTGCTCAGCCCGCTGCTGTCGGCCGCCGGCGGATTCCCCTCGTTCGCCACGTCCGTTGCGGTCGCCTACCCTCTCATGGATCTTGTGGTTCTGGCCGTGACCGCGGGCATGGCTGCGGTGCCGGGCCTTGCCACCGGCCGTAGCGGGGTGATCCTGATGCTGGGACTTATGGTGTTCGCTGCGGCCGATGTTGCCTATGCCTTCAGGCTCGAAAACAACACTTACGTCCTGGGAACACCCCTGGATGCAGGATGGACAGCAGGTCTGTGCCTCATTGCAACCTGGGCGGACGGGTTCGCCCGGCAGGAGGAAAAAGCCCAGGGTGCCAGTGAAGGCTCGTGGACGCCGGCCGTTCCGATGGTTGCCACCGCCGCCGGGCTCGGTGTCCTGATCGTGGGCACCGGGGTCCCGGTGCCGGAACTCGCCGTCGGGCTCGCCGCGGCCACCCTGGTGTCAGCGGGCACCAGGACCCAGCTGGCCTTCCGCCAGTTGGTCACCCTCGCCGAGGTGCGCCGGCAGTCCAGGACGGACGAACTGACGGGGCTGCCGAACCGGCGGGCGCTGTATACCGACGCCCCTGCCGTGCTCGAGGCGCGGCAGGGTGCACCGTGCGCCTTCCTCCTGCTGGATGCAGACAGATTCAAGGAAATCAATGACAGCCTTGGCCACGACGTGGGGGACCGGCTGCTGATCCAGGTCAGCGAACGCCTTCGCCGGTGCCTTGGCCCCGATGATCTGATAGCCCGGCTGGGCGGGGACGAATTCGGCATCCTGCTCCTTGATGCCGGCGAGCACGAAGCCCTGCAGCTTGCCGACCGGCTCCGGGCAGCCCTGAGCGAGCCCCTTACCCTGAGGGGCATTGCCCTTCAGGTCGGTGTCAGCATCGGCATCGCCCTGTTCCCGGAGCAGGGGGAGGACCTGAAGACGCTGCTGCGCAAGGCGGACACGGCCATGTACCGGGCCAAAGCCTCGCGCAGCGGCAGGCACGTGTACGCCAGTGAGGACCACAGTCCCGGGGAAGAGCGGCTGAGGATGCTCCAGGAGCTTCGCGCCGCGCTCATCGAGGACCAGCTCGTGCTGCATTACCAGCCCAAGGTGGACGCGCTCACCGGCGAAGCGAAGGGCGTGGAGGCCTTGGTCCGCTGGAACCATCCCCGGCACGGACTGCTGGCCCCCGGTTCGTTCCTCCTGCTGGCAGAGGAGGGCGGGCTCATGAACGCCCTGAATGACCGCGTGCTCACCCTGGCCCTGGATCAGGCAGCCGTCTGGCATTCGCAGGGCAGGCCAATGACCGTGGCTGCAAACCTCTCGGCCAGCTCACTCATTGACGCAGAACTGCCGGACCGGATTGCCGCCATGATCAAGGAGCGTGGCCTCGAGGAGTCGGCGCTGATGGTCGAGATCACCGAGGATTTCATGATGCCGGACCGTGTCCGCGCCAGGGATATCCTGTCCGCGCTGCAGTCCCGAGGCATACGGGTGGCCATTGACGACTTCGGCACGGGCTACAGTTCACTGGCCTACCTCCGGGACCTCCCCATCAACGAGCTGAAGCTTGACCGCTCCTTCATCGTTTCGATGACAGAGGACCCTCGGGCTGCTGCCCTGGTGGCCTCCACGATTAACCTCGCGCACAGCCTCGGCCTGACCGTGGTCGCCGAAGGAGTGGAGGACGGGGGTGCACTGGACCAGCTGGGCAGCTACGGCTGCGACCAGGCGCAGGGGTTCCATATCCTCCGCCCCGTACCTGCAGCCGAGCTGGACGACTGGTTCGCCGTGTCCGCGCTGTAGCCGGCGTGTTGTCAGGCCAGGATTTTCTTGTGGAAGAACACGAGGTAGTCGCCCGTGGCCTCCTCGAACCCGAAATCCCTCCAGTACGCCCGCAGGGCCGATTTAGCCTCGTCATACGCCGGCGAGTCCTCCGGTGGGGATCCTTCCCCGTCGGTCGGCGCGGCGTGGACCACCACCAGGTTTACGGACCGGCCCACCGTTTCAACGATGGCGTTGAGCACGGAGTAGCCTGTCCTGCCGCCGCGGTACTCCGGGAAGATCTCGAGCGAGGAGACGATCATCAGGTCCCCGCCGTCCTGCAGGTACTCCCTGATCAGGTCCGGACGGTCCATGGTGAGCATCTCAACGGCCTTGGCCATCTCCCTGTCGGCCGCGCCGGTGGTGAGGAAGAGTTTGATCATGCCGGCTTTGGGAACAACCTGGACGACGGCGCTCCCCAGTTGCCGCTCCCCGTCGCCGCCGGGGGTGGGACTCGGACAGCTCACCGCCACTTCCCAGCGCAGCGGATAGTCCGAGGGATCATGCTCCAGTCCGGGCGTTCCGCGGTACCGGAGCTTGTACTCAAAGAACAGCGATTCCGGGTCGAACACGGTCATGGCGCCGTCCTTGAGCTCGCAACGTTGCGTATTAGGGAATTTTAGTCCCCTTGGACCATGCGGGAAATGGCATCAGCTCCGAAGGCCGCCCAGCCCGCTGATCAGTGCCTCAAGGCCAAGACTGAAGGCGACGTCGGCCGGCCGTTCGTGCCCCTGCTCGGCCAGGCTCCGGACGGCACCGGTGAAGCTGGGTGTCGCCTCCGCCATGGTTCCGGGATCAAAGATGTCCGCCGGTGCCGTGACGTCGTAGGCCGAGCCGAAGATGAAGGACTCCAGCGCGACGATCGAGGAGACGATCCGCTCCTCGGGAAAACCGGCGTCGCGGAAGCCGGCGCTGACCGTTTCATACATGGCCAGGGTTTGCGGCGCGTCGGTCACGGGCAGAACGGCAATGACCGGAATCAGCGGGGTGTGCTGGGAGAACACGTCGCGGTAGCTCCAGGCCCACGTCCGGACGGCATCCTCCCACGGGCCGGCACCGAACGCCGAGACATCCACGAGGGAGGCGAGATGGTCCTCCAGAAGCAGGAGCACGTCCCGCTTGGATTTCACATGGTTATACAGGGCCGACGGCGCGACGTTCAGTGAGCGCGCCAGCGCCGCCATGGTCAGGCCGTCGTAGCCCTTTTTCTCGATCAGCCGCAGCGCGGCTTCGGTGATGCCGGCCTTGTCCAGCACGCCGCCCACGGGGCGCCCGGCGCGGCGCCGGCTGCCCTGTCCATTTGTTGCTGAGCCAGCTGATGCTGAACCGGCTGTTGCTACGGCTGGTGATGCCGGCATGGCTGACCTTTCTCCGGGTGAACGTCCTTCGCATTATTCCATCAGCCTCTTCCGCTCCCTCGCCAAAGGCTCTATAGTTCTTTATAAATGAATGACATTCATTTAGTGGTTCGCATCACTCGCGGCCACCGAGAAAGGACATCATGCTGAATCTTGACCGCGACGTAGTGATCGTCGGCGCCGGCCCCTCCGGCCTCACCGCCGCACGCGAACTGAAAAGAGCCGGACTGACCGTCGCCGTGCTGGAAGCCCGCGACCGCGTGGGCGGCCGGACGTGGACCGACACCGTGGACGGAGCCATGCTGGAAATCGGCGGCCAGTGGGTATCGCCGGACCAGACCGCCTTGCTGGCCCTGCTGGAGGAGCTCGGCCTGAAAACGTACTCCCGTTACCGTGAAGGCGAGTCCGTCTACGTCGGGGCGGACGGCACCCCGGTCCGCTACACCGGCGACATGTTCCCGGTCAGCGCCACCACGGCTGCCGAGATGGACAAGCTCATCGCACTGCTCGATGAACTGGCGGCCGAGGTCGGCGCCACCGAACCGTGGGCGCACCCCAAGGCGCGGGAGCTGGACACCATCTCCTTCCACCACTGGCTGCGCCAGAACTCCCCGGACGAGGAAGCCTGCAACAACATCGGTCTCTTCATTGCCGGCGGCATGCTCACCAAGCCGGCGCACGCGTTCTCCGCCCTGCAGGCCGTCCTGATGGCCGCCTCCGCGGGCTCCTTCACCCACCTGACGGATGAGGACTTCATCCTGGACAAGCGGGTGATCGGCGGGATGCAGCAGGTCTCGCTGCTGCAGGCAGCGGAACTTGGGGCCGACGTCGTCCTTAACAGCCCGGTGCGCACCATTAACTGGGAGGCCGACGGCGAAAACGGTCATCGCGTCACGGCCGTTTCCGACCGGGCCACGGTGAACGCCCGCTTCGTGATCATGGCGGTGCCGCCCAACCTGTACTCGCGGGTTTCCTTCAACCCGCCGCTGCCGCGCCGCCAGCACCAGATGCACCAGCACCAGTCGCTGGGCCTGGTCATCAAGGTGCACGCCGTCTACAGCACGCCCTTCTGGCGCGAGGACGGGCTCTCCGGCACGGGGTTCGGCGCCGGCTCGCTGGTCCAGGAGGTCTACGACAACACCAACCACGGCGACACCCGCGGAACGCTCGTGGGCTTCATCTCCGACGAAAAGGCCGACGCCGTCTTCGAGCTGAGTGCCGAGGACCGCAAGAAGGCCATCCTGGAGTCGATCGCCGGCTTCCTGGGGGACAAGGCCCTCGAGCCCGAGGTGTACTACGAATCCGACTGGGGCTCCGAGGAATGGACGCGCGGCGCCTACGCTGCGAGCTACGACCTCGGCGGGCTGCACCGCTACGGCAAGGACCAGCACGCAGCCGTCGGCCCCATCTACTGGTGCTCCTCCGACCTCGCCGCCGAAGGCTACCAGCACGTGGACGGGGCGGTCCGCATGGGCCAGTCCACGGCCGCCCGCATCGCCGCAGCTGCCGCGTCCACCGAAGCACAGGCTGCACCTGAACTGAGCGGTGCACCTGAACTGGCGAACGCAACGGCCGCCGTCGGCTAACAGCGCAGCCGCGCACATCCCATTCAACGATGAATGACAAGAGGCAATCCCATGAGTACAAAAGCCGCCGTCACCCCGGACGCGCACAAAAGCCTGAGTGAAAAGGGCCTCAAGGCAGGGTCCGTCGGGCTGGTCGGGGCCGTGGTGATCGGGGTGTCCTGCATCGCGCCGGCGTACACGCTCACCGCGGCCCTCGGCCCCACCGTGTCCGAGGTGGGCGTGCACCTGCCGGCGGTCTTCCTCGTGGGCTTCATCCCCATGCTGCTGGTGGCGCTCGGTTACCGGGAGCTGAACAACGCAATGCCCGACGCCGGGACCTCCTTCACGTGGGCAACGCGCGCCTTTGGCCCGTGGATCGGCTGGATGGGCGGGTGGGGGCTGATCGCCGCCACCATCATCGTGCTGTCCAACCTGGCGGCGGTCGCCGTCGACTTCTTCTACCTGATGCTCGCCCAGTTGCTCGGCAACCCCGGGATCGCTGAGCTGTCAAAGAATTTGCCACTGAACATCGCCACCACCCTGGTGTTCATCGCGGCGGCGTGCTGGATCTCTTACCGCGGCATGGAAACCACCAAGGGCGTCCAGTACGTCCTGGTGGGGTTCCAGCTCCTGGTGCTGGGGTGGTTCGCAGTCTCCGCGTTCGTGCACGTGGCCAACGGGACCGCCTTCGACGCCACGGCCATCTCGCCGGACTGGTTCAACCCCTTCGCCGTGGACTCCTTCTCAGCCTTCGCGGCCGGGGTGTCACTGTCGATCTTCATCTACTGGGGCTGGGACGTGACCCTGACCATGAACGAGGAGACGCGGAATCCGGAGAAGACCCCCGGGCGGGCGGCGACCGTGACCGTCGTCGTTATCGTGGCCATCTACATGACGGCCGCACTGGCCACGCTGTCCTTCGCGGGCGTGGGGGAGGCGGGCCTGGGCGCCGGCAATCCGGACAACCAGTCCAGCATCTTTGCGGTCCTGTCCGGGCCGGTCATGGGGCCGTTCGCCATCCTGATGTCGCTGGCCATCCTGAGCAGCTCGGCGGCGTCGCTGCAGTCCACGTTCGTTTCCCCGGCCCGCACGTTGCTGGCCATGGGTCACTACAAAGCCCTGCCCGGGAAATTCGGCAAGGTCAGCCCCACCTTCAAGTCGCCGAGCTACGCCACGATTGCGGCGGCTGCTGCCGCAGCGGCGTTCTACGTCATCACCCGGACCACGTCGGAGAATGCGCTGTGGGACACCATCACCGCGCTGGGCATGATGATCTGCTTCTACTATGGGATCACGGCGCTCGCGTGTGTCTGGTTCTTCCGGGCCGTGGCGTTCAGCAGCCCCCGGGCGTTCTTCTTCAAGTTCCTGGCTCCGCTGCTGGGCGGCGTGATCCTGCTGGTGATGTTCGTGAAGACGGCGTACGACTCCATGGATCCGGAGTACGGTTCCGGTTCATCCGTGGGCGGCGTGGGCATGGTGTTCATCCTGGGCATGGGCGTCATCCTGCTCGGCGTGGTCACCATGCTGGTAATGGCCCGGGTCCGGCCCGAGTTCTTCAAGGGCAAGGTGCTGGCGCGGGGCCTCTGATCACCGGGTACTGTGACTGGAAACTAAGCACGCTTACCAATAGGGTGGCGGGTAGGGCAATGACCCGGTCCAACTGAACGTACTGAGAACGTACTCGAGCAGAACGAGGTGACAGCATGACGGGCACGGAAAGCATCAGCAAGGTCACGGACATCATCAACCATTCCCACATCGGAATGTTCACCACCCTCAACGAAGAAGGCGCCCTGGTCAGCCGGCCGCTGGCCGTCCAGGACGTGAAGGACGACGGCGACATGTGGTTTTTCACTGGCGAGGGAACCTCCCAGGTGGCCCACGTCGCCGCCGACGCCAGGGTCAACGTGTCCTTCGGCAAGGGCACCGAGTGGGTCTCCGTGGCAGGGACCGCCGAAGTGGTGCGCGACCGTGCCAAGATCCGCGAACTGTGGAACCAGTCCGTCGAGGCCTGGTTCCCGGACGGCCCGGACACGCCCGAGGTGGTCCTGCTGCGCCTGGACTCCGACTCCGCTGAGTACTGGACCAGCCCTGGCGGCACCGCGGCGACTGTCCTGCAGTGGGTCAAGTCGAAGGTCACCCACAGCCGCGTGAGCGTCGGCGAGAGCGGCACTGTGGAGCTGTAACTTCGCTACCAAGCGCAACGCGGGGTCACTTAGCGCCCATTCGGAGGTCCGTATTGGGCGCTAAGTGACCCCGCGTTGCTGTTTACCACCTGACGGGCAGCTCCTTGACTCCGTAAATAATGGTGCTGTCCATCCGTTCGAGGTGGGCTTCCGGGGCGAGGGCCAGTCCGGGGAGCCGGTCCAGAATGCCCTGCAGTGCAATCCTGGCTTCGAGCCTGGCCAGCGGGGCGCCGAGGCAGAAGTGGATGCCGTGGCCGAAGGCGAGATGCCGGTTCGGTGTCCGGTCGATGTCGAACTGTTCTGGACGGTGGAATTGCCGCTCATCGCGGTTGGCTGAACCGATCCAGGCAACCAGCGGGGCGCCAGCCGGCACCTGGACGTTGCCCACCGTGGTGTCAGCCGCTGTCACCCGGTACATCGACTGGACGGGAGAGCGGTAGCGCAGCACTTCTTCTATGGCGTGGGGGAGCAGGGACGGCTCGGCGCGGAGGCGTTCCATCGTTCCGTGCTGTTCGGTGAAACAGAGGACCGCGTTGCCGATGAGGTTGGTGGTGGTTTCATTGCCGGCCACGAGCAGGAGGCTGCAGAAGCCCAGTAGCTCGGCCACGCTCAGCTTCTGCCCGTCGATCTCGGCCACGAGCAGGTTGCTGATCAGATCAGCTCCGGGCTGGCGCCTGCGCTGTTCGATCAGGGCCAGGAAGTACTCGGTCATTTCCCGGTTCGTGGAGCTGTGGTCGGCAGTCTGCGCTCCGGTCTGCGTCTGGCTGACGATCACATCGGACCAGTGCTTGAAGCGGCCGCGGCCCTCGGCGGGGATGCCCATGAGCTCCGCGATCACGATCACCGGCAGTGGGTAGGCCAACTCGTCGATGAGGTCTGCCGATCCCTTAGAGGCAATCCCGTCCAGCAGCTCCTCCGTCAGGGTCGAGATGCGCGGCGCAAGGGCGTCCACTGCTTTGGGGGTGAAGGCCTGGGTCACGAGGGAGCGCAACTGCCGGTGCCGGGGCGGATCGGCGGTGATCAGGCTCGCCGCGAACAGCTGGCCGGTCTCGGATGGATCGTCGCCTCCCATCCTGGACGAGAACGTCCCGTGTTCGGACAAGACCCGCTGGACGTCGTCGTACCCGTAGACATGCCAGCTTCCGGATCGCTCGTCATGGAAGATGGGAGCGGATTCCCGCATCCGTTCGTACAGCGGGAAGGGATCCAGCGACGGCCCCTCAGGGTTCACGAAGTCCATGGCAGAGTTTATTCCGGGAATGCGCCCGCCGTCAGTACCTGTGCAGGACTCATCCAAACAGCCAGGCCGCCCCCAGAAGCAGGGGGATTGCCAAAGCCGAGGTAATGACCGCCGTGGACTGCGCAAGGTTTTTGCCCACGCCGTACCGGACTGCGTAGAGGACCACGTTCTGCCCGGTGGGAAGGATCGCGCAGGCGGTCACAACGAAAGTACTGAAGGCATCGAGGTGGAACACAAACACGGCCAGCAGCCAGGCGAGTACCGGCTGGACGGCCGACTTGAGAACGACGGCGAACAGCGTGGGGACGCGGTCCACCGAGTCTTGGCGCGGAGAGAGGCCGTGGAGCGACATGCCGAAAATGATCAGCATCAGCGGAACCGTCAGCTGGGCCACCAGCTTCAGGGGATCCAGGACCAACGCCGGTAGCTCAATTCCGGCCGCGCTGACAATGACGCCGAGGATCGCTGCCACGGTAACGGGGTTGCGCAGAGGAGTGGAGAGGATGCTCCACACGGACGTTCTTTTCCCGTCAGGATCGGTCAGGTCCAGGATGGTCAGCGCCACCGGGGTTACGAGCGCCAGTTGGAACAGCATGATCGGCGTGACGAACGTGGCGCTGCCGAGAATGTACAGGGACAGCGGAACGCCGAGGTTCGTGGAGTTGACGATTCCGGTGGCCAGTGCGCCGACCGTGGTGCGCCGGACGCCCCATCTCCCGATCGCTCCGCTGAGCGCGAAAAGCGCCATGCAGCAAAGTGCCGTGACAACGGAAATGAGGCCTGTCTGGCTGAGGACTTCGGAGATATGCCGCGAAGCGATCGTGGAGAACATCAGGCTTGGCAGCCCGACCATGAAGGTCAGGGTGGACAGCACCTTCGTCCCGTGCGGCCCAAGGGCATTTGTCCTGGCCAAGATGTAGCCAACGAGCAGGACCACGCCCACCACAAAGAATCCCTTTAAGACTCCATCCAAGCCGCTGTCCTCGCTCGTCTGTTTCGCCATTACGACGCCGGGTGGCTGGCGCTTATCTAAGACTACAGTGTTATTTAGCGCAGCCCTTGGATGGCGCTCCAGTAGAGGCGGCTGCACCGCTGCACGAGTTGCTCGTCCGGCATGTTTTCCACGGCCCGGAAATCCATTATTTCCCTGGAGTTGAACATCGCGTTGAACAGGGAAAGTGCATAAGGAAGCTGGTTCGGCTCGATGTTGGCTTCCTCGAGCAGTTGCCGGACGGGTGGCCCCCATACCCGCTCCAGGGCGTGGGCGTGGGGTTCGCCGGCCTGCAGCCTGGTCAGAAACCCTTCGCGGGAACGGACAAGGACCATGGCGGGGCCGTACTCGGCCACCACCTTGAGCCATTGCGCCATGGTGTCATTGAAGAGGTCCCTTCCGGTGCTTTTCAGGCTCTTCGTCGACTCGTAAAGCTCGTCAATGACACTCAGCATGAACTTGCGGTGCAGCTCGTCGAGCGTCGGAAAGTACCGGTAGGCCGTGGCCAGGGACAGGCCCGCGCGTTCTGCCACGGCGGGCATGGTTGCCGAGTCCGGGTCCTCGCGGAGAAGCTCGCCGACAGCCACTACGAGTTCCTGCTGGTTGCGGATCGAATCCTGCCGGAGGCGGCGCTGCCGCGGCGCAGCTTCTGGCTTCATGCGTCCTGCCCCTCCATTGGTTCACATCGATCAGTGCTCTGTTTAGACGATAATCCAGCGTCCACGCGCACAGAAAAGACGGGTTTTCCGCCAAATCGCGGGAAACCCGTCTTTTCGGTGCTGCGGCCCGGCCGGAGCCGGTTCTAGCTAGACCTCGATACGGCTACAGCCCGAGGCCCCCAAGCTTGTCCCCCAACCCGCCGGGAAGCTTGCCGAGCAGGTCCGCAGGATTGATGCCGAGCTTGGAGAGAAGCCCGGCGTGCTGGTCGGTGTCCACCTGGTCCGGCAGCTCATTTTCAGCCTGTGCGGCCTTGTCATTGTCGCCTTGCGACCTCAGGAATTCGAGGATTTGGGACTTGTCGATCTGCATGGGATTCTCCTTTTGCGATTTCCGGAACTGCTAAGGATGCTTACTACCATTCCGGAAAAAGGCCCCTCGAACAAGTGCAGGCAAGAACCCGCGGCCGAAGAAGCGGGACTAAGCCTGTCTGTTACCGACGGCGGTAGCCAGCGATGCCAGGCCCTTTTCGAAGTCGCCGCCCACCATCTTGTCCATGTTCATGAACAGCGCAAAGATCTTGCCGATGCCCTTGTGCTCCCCGACCATGGTCCAGGTGACACGGGTTCCTCCACCCTCCGGAACGAATGTAAAGGCAGTGGGGTTGACTGCGGCGAACGGCTTAGTGAACTCGAGCCGGAGCCGAACGACGTCAGCTTCCTTCGACTCGACGATCTCCATGGTGCCGGCGCCGGCCTTGCGGTTACCGCTCCAGGCATACTTGGCGCCGACGCCGGCTTCCGCGCCGGAGTACGTCCTCTTCATGTCCGAGTCCACGGACTCCCAGGGCGACCACTTGGGCCACTCGTGGAAGCTGTTGACCAGCGGAAACACGTCCTTGGCCGGGGCGGGGATGACAGTGCTGCGCGTGACTGAGTACGTTGACATGGGCCCATCCTACGGCCGCAGGCCCGCCGGGACCCCCGCTGCGGTTTCGGCGCGCTCGAGCGCCCGGCCGAGACGGTCCACGGCATGCGGATATCCGGAATCCCAGGCGGTTTTCAGCGTCTCGGCCTCCCGCAGGGCCTTCACGAAAGCAGCCGTCTCAGGCCGTGCCACGTCCGTAAGGTCCGGATAGCTGATGGCGAGTGCGGGGTCCAGTTCGTACCGCGCCCAGCGTCCCAGGATCTCTTCATGCACGACGGCGGCCGCCCGGCAGAGCGGGCCGTCCATCCGCCGGCGCCGCCGGATTTCGTACCAGGAAAGCACCGCAGGGCTGCCGCGGTACGCGGCAACGCCGCTCAGCACCGCCACGGCCACCATGGCCAGGCCGGCCGGCGGCGATGCCACCGCAGGGATGAGCAGGGCCGGGGCAATCACCGCGGCGCCACCGAAAAGGTCCCAGAACAGCAAATCTGGACTGTCGCCGTCGGACCTCTCTGAATGGTGCCGCACGACAAAAACCGTGCAGGCGACGGCGGCCGCCAGTACTGCGCTCCAGAGGACCAGTTGCAGCAGCCCCAACGGGGCGGCTTCGGAAACTGCGGGCACCACTGCACCTCCCAAGGACGGGCGCTGCCCGGCATTTCGGGCCGCACTTAAATTGCATCCTGTACTGAAGCCCTGGTCAATGGGCTGGTTTGCAGCCGCGGCCGCGGCTAGCGTAGGCGCCATGCGACTCAAAATGTGCAGCATCCATGTCCAGGACCCCGCCTCGGCGCACTCGTTTTACACGGAGACCCTCGGCTTCGAAACGCTCATGGCCATGCCCGAACATAACCTGTTCATCGTCAAGGACCCAGGGGAGGCCGGCACCGTGGGCCTGCTGCTGGAGCCCAGCGACAATCCCATCGCTGCGGCCTACAGCAAGGGGCTGCGAGAGGCCGGGCTCCCTGCCATAGTCTTCGGCACCCCGGATGTGCGGGCTGAGTATGAACGGCTGACCGCTGCCGGCGTCCGGTTCCAGGGTGAGCCTGCCGAGGACCCCTTCGGGATCACCGCAGTGTTCGACGACGGCTGCGGCAACTACATCCAGCTGCACCAGGACTGATACTGCATGGACGCCGCTGACGCCCTCAACGAGATTGCCTTCTGGCTCGAGCGCTCCGCCGCGCCGACGTTCAAGGTCCAGGCCTTCCGGAAGGCCGCGGGCGTCATCAATGGGCTGACGCCGGCCGAGGTGGCGGAGCGCACCCGCGACGGGCGGCTCAAGCGGACGAAGGGGATCGGGGACACCACCTTCAACGTCATCCGGCAGGCTGTGGACGGCGATGTGCCTGACTACCTGGAAAAGCTGCGGCAGGGCGGCGCCAAGCCACTCGCTGCCGGAGGAGATGGGCTCCGCGCGCAGCTGCGCGGCGACCTGCACAGCCATAGTGACTGGTCCGACGGCGGTTCCCCTCCGGAGCTGATGGCGGCCGCCGCCCGTCACCTGGGCCGCGAATACCTGGCCCTAACGGACCACTCGCCGAACCTCAAGATCGCGAACGGGCTGACTGCTGAGCGGCTCGCCGAGCAGCTGGATGTGGTGGCCGGGCTGAACGCCGACGGCGGCTTCCGGCTGCTGTCCGGCATCGAGGTGGACATCCTGGAAAACGGCGAACTGGACCAGACGCCGGAGATGCTGGACCGGCTGGACGTGGTGGTGGCCAGTGTGCACTCCAAGCTCCGCTCGGACCGGCGCACCATGACGGACCGGATGCTCGGTGGAATCCGCGATCCACACACCAACGTGCTGGGCCACTGCACCGGCCGCCTGCTGCAGGGGTCCCGCGGGACCCGTCCCGAGTCCGAGTTCGATGCCGAGCGGGTCTTCGCGGCCTGCGCGGAAGCCAATGTCGCCGTCGAGATTAACTCCAGGCCGGAACGGCAGGACCCGCCGGACAACCTGATGCAGCTGGCACTCGAGGCCGGCTGCCTTTTCAGCATCGACAGCGACGCCCACGCGCCGGGGCAGCTCGACTTCCTGCAGTACGGCGCCGAGCGGGCAGAACGCAACGGGGTTCCGGCTGAACGCATCATCACCACGTGGCCGCTGGACCGGCTGCTGGAGTGGCTGAACAGCAGGAACTAGCGGCACCCAATAGAAGGATGCCTTTGCTCAGGAATTTAGTAAGCATAATGACTATCTGTGCACGGAGTGGTAAACCTTAATTGTTCCGCCGAGGAACCCCGGCGGGTCCGTCTCTTCCTGCGAGGTGCACCATGAGCGCTGCGAATCCCGCTAACCATCTCGACGAACTTGGCCGGCGGACCCTTCGAAAAGTGCGCGGCCGGCTCATGCCGCTCATTGTGCTGCTCTACTTCGTGGCGTACCTGGACCGGAACAACGTGGGTTTCGCCAAGCTGACCATGAGCGAGGACATCGGCCTCAGTGCCGCAGCCTACGGCCTCGGTGCGGGCATGTTCTTCATCGGCTACGCACTGCTGGAGATCCCCAGCAACGCAGGCATGTACAGGTTCGGCGCCCGGAAGTGGATCGCACGCATCCTGATCTCGTGGGGCATCTTCGCCACGGCCATGGCGCTGGTGAACGGGGAGACCACCTTCTACATCATCCGCTTCCTGCTCGGAGCGGCCGAGGCCGGCTTCTTCCCGGCCATTCTCTTCTACCTGACGCTGTGGTTCCCCGCCGCCCAACGTGTGCTGGTGCTGGGCATCTTCATCCTCGCCCAGCCGGTCTCCAACGCGCTCGGCGCACCGGTGTCCGGCCTTCTGCTGCAGATGGAAGGCATCGCAGGCCTGCACGGCTGGCAGTGGCTGTACATCATCGAAGGCATCCCGGCCATCCTCCTCGGGCTGCTCACGCCGGTGCTGATGACGGACAAGCCAAGCCACGCCCAGTGGCTCGCCGCGGATGAACGGGAATGGCTCACCCGGACCATGGACGAGGAACTGGCCCACAAGCAAAAGGGCCAGCCGCACCACTTCCTCGCCGGCCTGAAGGACTCCCGGACCATCGCCTACTCGGCGCTGTACTTCGGACTGGTCTGCGGCATCTACGGCCTCGGCCTCTGGATGCCCACCATCGTCGCCGCGCTGGGCAAGTTCAGCACCACGGAGGTGGGCTTCATCGTCGCCATCCCGTACACGATCGCTGCGGTGTTCGTTTACTACTGGGGCAGGCGGTCCGACCGCACCGGCAACCGCGTGCTGCACGCCAGCATCAGCATGGTGATGGCCGCCGTCGGCCTGGTGGCTGCCGGCAGCCTGGTGCAGGTCAACGCCATCCTGGCCCTGATCGCCCTGACCCTCGCGGCCATGGGCATCTACTCGGCCATCGCCCCGTTCCTGGCCATGCCGTCCACCGCGCTGGTGGGAGCCGCGGCCGCGGCCGGGCTCGCGATGGTGAATTCACTCGGCAACCTGGGCGGCTTCGTGGCGCCGTACATCGTGGGCGTGCTCAATGATGCCACCGGAGACAACCGCTCCGGCCTGCTCTTCCTGGCCGCCTGCCTCGCCGTCACCGCCATCGCCACCTTCCTGTACGCCCGCAAACGTCCCGAAGGGCACGTGAAGCCGGGCACCCACGCCGCTGTCGGTGAAGAAGCAGTCGCCGCCGACGAATTCGACGACACCAAGTACTGACGCTGCGGCAAACGACGAGGGGATCACGGACATGACGCACCACGACACGTTCCCGGCCGAACGCACCGCGGTGCTGACCGGGGCCGCCTCCGCACGCGGCATTGGCCGCGCAACGGCGGAAATGCTCGCCAGCCACGGCTGGTCCGCGGCCATTCTCGATATTGACGGCGACGCTGCCCGGCGCGCTGCGGAGGACATCTCCTCGGTGTACGGGGTGGCGGCCAGGGGAGTGGGGGCCGACGTCTCCGACCAGGCCGCCGTGAACTCCGCCATCGACGAGGTGGAGGCCAACATGCCGCCCATCGTGGGACTGGCCAACCTCGCAGGCATCAGCTCGCCCACGGAATTCATGGACGAGACGCTCGAAGCCTGGGAGCGGGTGTTCCGGATCAACATGACCGGCACGTTCCTGGTCACGCAGCGCGTGCTCCGAGGCATGATCGAACGCAGGCTCGGCCGCGTGGTCAGCGTGTCCTCCATCTCCGCGCAGCGCGGCGGCGGCACCTACTCGAAGGTGGCGTACAGCTCGTCCAAGGCAGCCATCATCGGCTTCACCCGGGCACTCGCGCGGGAGATGGGCCAGCACAACATCACCGTCAACTGCATCGCCCCCGGCCCCGTGGACACCGACATCATGGGCGGCACCTTGACCGATGAACGCAAGGCGGACATGTCAAGGGACATCCTCGTGGGCAGGGTGGGCACGGTCCGGGACATCGCCGCCCTCATGGCGTTCCTGATGGGGGAGGACGCCGGCTACATCACCGCCGCGACGTACGACATCAACGGCGGCCTGCAGATTTCCTGACTGTCAGCGGTAGTGCTCAGGCTGCTGCTGGGCTGGGCGACATCTCCGCTGCCTGGCGCAGCGCCTCGATCATGCTGCGGACGTCCACGATGCCCTTGCCCGCGATGTCGAAGGCCGTGCCGTGGTCCACTGACGTCCGGATGACGGGCAGGCCCACCGTGATGTTGACGCCGGCCTCGATGCCGAGGACCTTGATCGGCCCGTGGCCCTGGTCGTGGTACATCGCCACGATGAGGTCATAGTCGCCGCGGCCGGCCAGGAAGAACGCCGTGTCCGCCGGCAGCGGGCCGCGGGCGTCGATGCCGTCAGCCTGGAGCTTCTCGATGGCCGGGGTGATCTTCTCCGCCTCCTCGCCGTAGCCGAAGAGGCCGTTTTCGCCGGCGTGCGGGTTGATGGCGCACACGCCGATCTTCGGGGTGGCGATGCCGGCGCGCTGCATGGCGCTGTGGCCGCGGCGCACGGTCCGCTCAACCAGGCCTGGCTCGATCTTGTTGATGGCATCGATGAGGCCGATGTGGGTGGTGACGTGGATGACCTTGACCTTGGGCGTGGACAGCATCATGGACACTTCCTCGACACCCATGAAGTGCGCGAGCAGTTCGGTGTGGCCCGGGTAGACGTGCCCGGCCTTGTGCAGCGCCGCCTTGTTCAGCGGCGCGGTGCAGATGCCCTGGACCTGTCCGGCCATGCCCAGCTCGCACGCGATCCGGATGTAGTGGTAGGCGGCGTTGCCGGCCTCCGCGGACTCCTGGCCCCAGGGGAGGTCGGCCGAAAGCAGCTTCGGGTCGATCACGTTGATCCGGCCGGCTTCGAAGACGGCGTCGCCCACGTTCTCCACCTCGACGATGTTCGCTTCCACGCCCAGAGCCTTGGCCCCCAGCTGCAGCCGGTGGACGTCGCCGATGACCACCGGGCGGCAGTCGCGGTAAGCGTTCTGGTCAAGAAGGGCACCGACGGTCACCTCGGGGCCGACGCCGGCGCCGTCGCCCATGGTCACGGCGATGAAGGGCCGGGTGTCGTGTTCGGTTGCGTTCACTGCAGATGTCATTGGAGCTCCAGGTGAGTGGGAGGGGTGGGAAGTGCTGTTGGAAGACCGAAGGTCTTTGATGGCGGAGTAGAGCTGGACGAGGGCGTCGCTGTCGCCGAAGCTGCCGGGCTTGGTGCCCACCAGCCGCCCGTCATCGGAAAGGCTGACCACGGCGCCATGCTGTACGGACGCCAACGGGGTCAGCGAACGGACGCCGAGGGCGTCGAGCACCTCGCGGGCCGTTTCGCCGCCGGTGAGGACCAGGTCTGCTGCCGCGGAACCTGTGGCCGCTTTGGCCACCAGCCGCGCGAGGTTCCGCACGATCGTGGCGGACTCGTCGGGATTGACGACGGCGGCACTGACAGTCAGCGCTGCCGGCTCGCCTGCTGCCAGGAGTTGCTGGGCTTCCGCGAGCCTTGAGCGGAAATCCCCAGGACGCTGCAGCTCGCCGGGAGCGATCCGCAGGGCGGTGAAGCCGCCGGCTTCCAGGTTCAGCAGCTGCGCCGCGGCCTTCGCCGAGGCGGAGCCGACGGCGGCCAGCAGCGGCCGCGGTCCGCCCGCCGTTGTCAGGCCTTGCGTCGCTGTTTTTTGCGCGTTCCGCGCAGAGCTGACGCTCAGTTTGTCCGCCAGCAGCAGCGCCATGCCACCGGTCCCGGCCAGCACGATGCGCCGTCCGCCGGCCTTGAAGTCCAGGTCCAGTAGCGCGTCCGCGGCGGCCTCCAGGTCGTCCGGAGTCTCGCCGTCGACGATCACGGTGACGGGACCGCCGTCGGAAAAGGCATCGGCGAGGAAAACCGCCAGGCCGCCCGAGCGCACCGCGGACAGCCCGGCAAGCTGCACTGCGGAGGTGGAACCGAACAGCTGCGAAATCTCCGCGGGCGGGGCGGCTTGTTCTGCCCGCCATAGGTCCGTGCCGTCCAGCCGGGCGCCGTCGGCAAAGGGCCGGCCGCCCACGACTGTCCGGTTGAGCTGGGGGAGTGCGCCAGCCACCACCACGTGGTAGCCCAGCGCCGACAGTGCCGTGATTTCCGGGCCGATATTGCCCCGCCACAGCGAATCGATTTTCTTGAACAGGACCCCCGCGCCGTCTGCGGCAGGGCTGCCGAAGACGGCGGCCGACGCCGCGGCGGCGACGTCCGGGGCCACTGCCCGCGAGTGCGTGTCGACCACCAAAACGTCCGGGGCGTATTCGGTGCCCCCATCCGCGGGAGACAGGAGGAGGCGCGTGTCCAGTCCCTGGGCTGCAAAGCACTGCCCCACTTCTGCTGCGCCGGAAAAGTCGTCGGCCTGGATGAGTACTGTAGCCACGTCGTCCTCCCTTCTTCTGGTTGTCGGTAGCACCATGATGGCATGACTGCGCGAATCGCGCTAGAGCTGTTGCGCGTTTTGCGCAGACGTGGCAGAGTGATGCATGTAACACGGCGCAGGCCATCCGGCCCCCAGCCGTCCCATTCAACCGAGAGGTCAACGATGACCGTTCTTCCTCAAGGAAGTGAGATCTCACGGCGCCGCCTCCTGCAGTTCGGCGCAGCCGCCGGATTTCTCCTGGGCACAGGCTCCATGGCCGGGTGTGCCGGCCCCACGGGCCTGCCGGGGCCCAGCACACTGACGCTGGCCCTTAACAGGTCCCTCGTCAGCCTGGACAACAAGCTCAACCAGTTCGACGCCGCCGTCACCGTCCAGCGCGCTGTGCGGCAGGGACTGACCGCCATCGGCCCCGAAACCAAGCCGATCCTGGTCCTCGCGGACCGATTTGAGATGACCTCACCAACCGCCTGGACCGTGCGGCTGCGCGAAGGCGTCCGCTACTCGGACGGCACCCCGGTGGCCATCGAGGACATCGCCACGGCACTGAAGATGTACCAGCAGGTGCAGGGTTCCTTCGTCGCCGGGTTCTTCCCCGAGTTCCCCACGGTGGTTCCGGTGGATGACCGGACGTTCCGGATGGAGTCCAAGAACCCCATCCCCATCCTCGATTCCCTCATGAGCATGATCCTGATCAGCCCGGCAGCCAAGAACAAGCCGGAGGAGCTGCAGGAAGGCGTGGGCACCGGCCCGTACGTTGTTACCAAGTTCAACCGGGGCGCCGGCACCTACAGCCTCAAGCGCAACGAGAACTACTGGGGCCCCGCCCCCAAGGTGGACAACGTCGAGGTCCGCTTCCTGCCCGAGGAATCCAGCCGCGTCATTGCGCTGCGGAGCGGCGAGGTGGACGTTATTGACTCCATCACGCCCGACTCGCGCGAGCAGCTGGCCGGACTTCCCGGCGTCGTCCTTGCGGAGGCGTCAAGCCTCCGGCTGAACCAGATTTTCTACAACTTCCGCAAGCCCTCCAGCCACCCGCTGTCCGATGCCCGCGTCCGTGAGGCACTCAGCTGGGCGGTCGACGGCGAAGCCCTGGTCAACGACGTCCTGGTCGATTCGGTCAGCGAGGCCGAAGGTGTGGTTCCGTCCAGCCTTACCGGCTTCTCCAAGACCGGCAACTACACCTACGACCCGGAGAAGGCCAAGGCCACGCTGAAGAGCCTCGGCGTCACGGACCTGAACCTGAAGATCATCTGGGAAACCGGCGAGTTCGCCTCCGACACCTCCGTGATGGAAGCCCTCGTGGAGATGTTCGGCAACATCGGGGTGAAGACCCAGCTGCAGCAGTTCGAGCCCGGCGGCAACATCCTGGCCTGGCGCCAGGGCAAGCAGGGTGACTGGGACCTGCTGGGCAACGGCTTCAGCAGCCCCACCGGCCTGGCTATCACCATGATGCAGGGGATGTACGCCGGAACCGCGGAAAAGGAAAAGACCCGCGACACCTACCAGGGCTACGTGGTCCCGGACGTTCAGGCCAAGATCCAGGCCGCATCCTCCGAGGTGGACCCGGTGCGCCGCGAGCAGCTGCTCGCCACTGCGCAGAAGGCCATTTGGGACACCTGGCCCTGTGCCTGGGCATTCGTTCCCAAGTCCGTGCTGGCCCACCAGAAGCGCGTGGCAGATCTGTCGCTGGCCCCCACCAACTCCTACCCCCTTGTTGACGTCCGGTTGGAGGCCTGAGTCATGACCAAGTACATCCTCAAACGGCTGGGCCAAGGCCTGCTGACCGTGTTCCTGACGGTTTCCACGGTCTTCATCCTGATCCGCCTGGCCCCCGGTGATCCGGCCGTGTCCTACGCCGGACCGCTGGCCACCACCGAACAGTTGGCCAAGGTCCGCGAACAGTTCGGCTTGGACCGTCCCGTGCTGGAGCAGTACTGGATCTTCCTGCAGCAGCTGTTCACCGGCAACCTCGGCACCTCCTACTCCTTCCAGGCGCCGGCCATGCAGGTGGTGGCGGAGCGGATGCCGTACACGCTGACGCTGGCCACCGCGGCAATCCTCCTGACCGCCGTGATCGCCATTCCGCTGGGCGTGTGGATGGCCCGCCGCCCGGACACCAACCGGGAACTCGGCGTCAACGTCCTCACCATCGCCGGGCAGTCCATGCCGGACTTCTGGACCGGCATCATGCTCCTCACCGGGTTCGCCGTCCTGATCCCGCTGTTCCCGGCCTCCGGCTTCGCGACCTGGGGCGGGCTGGTCCTGCCCACCGTCACTATCGCCATCCTGCAGATCGCGCTGATTTCCCGGATGGTGCGGCGGGAGATGACGTCCAACTTCGCCGCCCCTTACCTGACCGTGGCGCGGTCAAGGGGAGTGGGCAGTCCGGCGCTGACCTGGCGCTATGCCATGGGCAACTCCGCCATCCCGGTCTTCACCGCCCTGGGCACCCGCTTCGCCGCCATGCTCAACGGCGTGGTGGTGGTGGAAGTGGTGTTCGCCTGGCCCGGCGTCGGCTCCCTCATTGTCCGCGCCCTCGAAACCCGCGACTACCCCCTCATCCAGGCGACCGTCCTGCTGACGTCGCTGCTGGCCGTGGCCGTCCAGCTCGTCATCGACCTCGCCTACCCGCTTCTTGATCCCCGCGTTCGTCTTGGAAAGGCGGCAGCAGCATGAGCCTCAGCGACACCGCAACGCCGGCGGCCTCCGCCCCACAACCGCCCCGGACCCCCTCGGCCAGCGCCGTCACCAAGGAGCTCATCGCGAAGGCCGGCGCCACCCGCCGCCGCAACGCGGCCAAGTGGAAGCTGCGCATCGGCGCCGTCTGCACGCTGATCGTGATCATTCCCATCCTGCTGGCCCAGGTGCTGCCGCTGCCGGACGCCAACCACCAGGACCTGTCCGCCCGCCGCCTCGCCCCGCTGGTGGACGGCCACCTGTTCGGCACCGACCAGCTGGGCCGCGACCTGCTGTCCCGCGTCCTGCACGGCGGCCAGGTCTCCCTGACCATCGGCATCCTGGCCGTGGTGGTCTCCGGCGCCATCGGCATCATCCTCGGTGCCGCCGCTGGCTACTTCGGCGGCTGGGTGGACACGGTGGTCTCGCGGGTCCTCGAGGCCCAGATGTCCCTGCCGCTCCTCATGATGCTGCTGTTGGTGGTGGCCCTCTTCGGCCCGTCCATCCCGGTGATCACCTTCGTCATTGCGATTGCGCAATGGCCGGAGGTGGCCAGGCTGACCAGATCCATGGTGCTCGTGGAACGCGAAAAACCGTACGTCTCCGCGGCGCGCATCCTGGGGCTGCACCGCATCCAGATCCTCATCCAGCACATCATCCCGAACGTCATCAAGCAGGCGACCCTCGTGGTGCTGCTGCTCCTGGCCCAGGCCGTCCTGCTCGAGAGTGCCCTCAGCTTCCTCGGCGCCGGCCCCCAGCGTCCGTTCGCCACTTGGGGACGCATCATCTCCGACGGCCAGGACTACATCACCACCTCCTGGTGGATGGTCACCCTGCCCGGCCTGGTGATCGTGCTGATGGTGGTGGGTGTGAACCTGCTGGGCGACGGCCTCCGCGACCGTCCCCGCCGCAAAAAGAAGGGTGCCTGACATGACCGCACAAGCTACGAGCCACAAGGAACAGGCCCTGCTCGAGGTCCGCGACTTCCAGGTGGAGCTGATCACCGACGCCGGCATCATCCGGGCCGTTGATTCGGTGAACTTCAGCATCCACCGCGGCGAAACGGTCACCATCATCGGTGAGTCCGGTTCGGGCAAATCGACGACGGCGATGGGCATCCTGCGCCTGCTCCCGGACGATCTGGCGGTGCTTTCCGGCACCGTGCTCATCGACGGCGTGGACGTGGTGGCCGTACCCAAGGCCATCGACAAGGTCCGCGGCCGGACAGTCGCGCTCATCCCGCAGGACCCCATGACGGCGCTGAGCCCCGTGCACTCGATCGGCAGCCAGCTCTCCGAGGCCATCCGGATTGCCGGCGCCGCCTCCAAGGAGAAGGACGCCGTCCGCGCCCGCGCCATCCGGTTGCTGGAACAGGTCCACATTCCGACGCCGGAGGTGCAGCTGAAGAAGTACCCGCACCAGCTCTCCGGCGGCATGCTCCAGCGCGTGCTGATAGCGATCGCGCTGGCCAGTGAGCCGCAGCTCCTGGTGGCAGACGAGCCCACCTCGGCCCTGGACGTCACGGTGCAGGCCGGCATCCTGGACCTGCTGCTGGAACTCCAGGAGCAGCGCGGCATCGGCATTCTGATGATCACGCACGACCTCGGCGTGGCCCGGCTGATCTCGGACCGCATCCACGTGATGAAGGACGGTTCCTTCGTGGAGTCCGGGGATGTCCAGCAGGTCGTGGAGCAGCCGGCCACGGAATACACCCGCAACCTGCTGGCCGCCGTGCCGGTCCTGGGGCCCTGGGACGAAACCCCTGGCAACACCTCCAAATCCGCATCCAAGACCTCCGCATCCAAGACCTCCGCGGCCGGCGACGCCGCCCTGACCAGCACCGGAGTCCAGAATGACTAAGCCGTTCCTCTGCGTCGAGAACCTCGTGGTGGACTACCACGTTCCCGGCGGCACGTTCCGCGCCGTGGATGACGTGTCCTTTTCCGTGGACAAGGGCAAGACGATCGCCGTCGTCGGTGAATCCGGCTGCGGAAAGTCCACGATCGCCAAGGCGCTGATGCGCCTGGTGACCCCGGCCAGCGGGCGGATCGAACTGGACGGCACAGACCTGGCCGCACTCAGCGAAGCCAAGCTGCGGCCGCTGCGTTCCAAGTTCCAGATGGTCTTCCAGGACCCGTACGGCTCCCTGGACCCGCACCTCACCGCCCAGGAAATCGTGGCCGAACCGCTGAAGCTGCAGGGCGTCCGGTCCAAGGCCGAGCGGCACAAGGAAGCAGCGAAGCTGATCGACCAGGTTGGCCTGCCGGCCAGGTCCCTGGACCGCCACCCTGCCGAGTTCTCCGGCGGCCAGCGGCAGCGCATCGGCATTGCCCGGGCGCTCGCCTCCAAGCCGGAGCTGCTGGTCTGCGACGAAGCCACGAGCGCGCTCGACGTGTCCGTCCAGGCCCAGGTGCTGCGGCTGCTGAAGTCCATCCAGGACGAAACCGGCATCACCTACGTGTTCATCTCGCACAACCTTGGCGTGGTGCAGGAGATCAGCGATAGCGTCATGGTTATGCAGCGCGGCAAGCTCGTGGAGTCCGGCAGCACTGCATCCGTGCTGACCGCGCCCAAGGAGGACTACACCCGCAAGCTCCGCCGTGCGGCGCTGGACCCGTCCACCATGCGCGGCCTCAAGCCGCGGCACGTGGTCCGGTCGCTGGCCCTGAAAGGCTGACGCCGCTCCACTGATCCGGCCGTTACCCGCCCCGAACCCAACCACATTGCAACCGCACAGACACTGCAACCACGGAGAATCAACGCATGAGCAAGCAGCCAGAAGGCAACCCGGTGGAAGGACTGAAGCTTCCCATCTCGCGGCTGGTCCTGGGCACCATGACGTTCGGCGACACCGCCGACGAGGCCACCGCCGGACGCATGGTGGAGGAGGCGCTCGACGCCGGCATCACCACCATCGACACCGCCAACGCGTACGTCGGCGGCGTGACCGAGGAAATGCTCGGCCGCCTCCTCAAGGGGCGCCGCGATGAGGTCATCCTCGCCTCCAAGGCCGGCATGCCGCACCCGGACCACGGCCAGCACTCGCCGCTGTCCCCCCAAGGGCTGCGCAACAGCGTCGAGGGCAGCCTCCGACGGCTCGGCGTGGACAGCATCGACCTGTTCTATCTCCACCAGCCGGACCGTGCCACGCCCCTGCAGGAGACCCTGCGCACCGTGGCGGAGCTGGTGGAAGAAGGGAAGATCGGGGCGCTGGGCGTCTCCAACTTCGCGGCCTGGCAGATCGCCGACGTCATCCACGTTGCCCGCGAGGTGGGCGCACCCCGGCCCGTTGTCGCCCAGCAGCTCTACAATCTGGTGGCCCGGCGGGTGGAGGAGGAATACCTCGAATTCGCCGCCACCCACAACGTGCACACCATGGTCTACAACCCGCTCGGCGGCGGCCTGCTCACCGGCAAGCACAGCTTCGAGGCCAAGCCCTCGGAGGGCCGCTTCGGTGATTCCAAGCTGGCTGCCATGTACTCCCAGCGCTACTGGGACAAGCAGCTGTTCGTCTACGTCACAGCCCTTGGTGCCATCGCCGACGCGGCAGGCATCACTCTGGCCGAGCTGTCACTGCGCTGGCTCGCCTACCGGAAGGGCGTCGGCTCCTTGCTGCTGGGCGGCTCCAAAGTGGAGCAGCTCCGCGCCAACATCGCCGCCGTGGCCAAGGGGCCGCTGCCCGAGGACGTCATCAGCTCCTGCGACGCCATCGGCTCCGGACTCCGCGGACCCATGCCGGCATATAACCGCTGACGTATACACAACTGCTCGCCGTCACACCCACGAACTGAAGGTAGAAGATACAGATGACATCGGACCTAGCCATTGAATTCGCCCGCAAGATCCGTGCCCGTGAGCAGGCCGTCGGCTACTGGGCCGTACTGGACGCGCCTGTGGCAACGGAACGCATTGGCCGGCTCGGGTATGACTACGTTGCCCTGGACGCCCAGCACGGGCTGCTCGGATACTCGGGCGTGCTGAACGGCCTCATGGCCATCGACGCCGGGCACACCGCCGTCGGTATGGTGCGCGTGGAGGCCAACGACTTCACCGCGATCGGCAAGGCCCTCGACGCCGGCGCCGTCGGAGTGATCGTCCCCCTCATCAACAACGCTGCGGACGCCGCGGCCGCGGTCGCCGCAGCGAAGTACCCACCCATGGGCGGCCGCTCCTACGGGCCGATGCGCTCGGCGCTGCGCATCGGCCCGGTCCCGGCTGACTCCAACGCCGCCACCCTGGTCTTCGCCATGATCGAGACGCCCGAGGGGCTGGCCAACGTGAAGGAGATCTGCGCGACGCCCGGCCTGGACGGCATCTACGTGGGCCCCTCGGACCTGGCCATCGCCGTCGGCGGTGCCTTCCCGGGCGACCCCGCCATCGAGGCCGAGTTCAACGCCGCCCTGGAAACCGTCGCTGAAGCGGCCGCCTCGGCAGGCATCGCCGCCGGCATCCACACCGCGGCCGGGGAGATCGCCGCCCAGCGGCTGCGGCAGGGCTACACGTTCACCACCGTCGCGTCGGACCTGACACACCTGGAGCTGGCGGCAAAGGCACACCTGGCGGCCGCCAAGTCGGAGGGCTGAGGCATGCAGACCACCAACACTGAGTACAGCACCATCACGCCCGACGGCGCCGTGAAGCGCGCTGACGGCGCAGACTTCGCGTACCTGCCGGCGCCCACCGTGCAGAGCCACGCCGCCAACCTCCTGACCCTGCCCGACGGCCGCCTCGGCTGCGTCTGGTTCGGTGGCACGCAGGAGGGCGTGCCGGACATCTCCATCTGGTTCTCCACCCTGGAGCCGGGCAGAAGCCAGTGGTCACCGGCTCAGCAGCTCTCCGATGACTCCACCCGCTCGGAGCAGAACCCCATCCTGTTCACCGCCCCCGGCCCGGCTGGCCAGGACGGCGTTCTCTGGCTCCTGTACACCGCGCAAAAGGCGGGCAACCAGGACACAGCGGAGGTCCGCCGTCGTACTTCCACGGACAGCGGCCGCACCTGGGGGCCGGTGGAAACGGTGTTTCCGGCCAACGAAACGGGCGGCGTGTTCGTCCGCCAGCTGCCGGTGCTGCTGCCGTCCGGCCGCCTGATCATCCCGATCTTCCGCTGCATCACCACGCCGGGGGAGAAGTGGGTGGGCAACAGCGACGACAGTGCCGTGATGATTTCCGACGACGGCGGAGCCACCTGGCGCGAGCACATCCTGCCGGGAAGCCTGGGTTGCGTCCACATGAACATCCAGCCTGTGGCCGACGGTTCGCTGTTGGCGCTGTTCCGCAGCCGGTGGGCCGACTCGATCTACGAATCCCGCTCAACCGACGACGGCACCACCTGGAGCGAGCCCGTCCCCACCGAACTGCCCAACAACAACTCCTCCATCCAGTTCGCGGCGCTCGCCGACGGCCGCCTGGCGCTGGTCTACAACCACAGCCGCGCGGAGGAAAACACCGAGCGGCGCCTGTCGCTCTACGACGAAATCGATGACGACGGCCTGGCCGCCGAACAGGGCCAGCTGGCGGAACCGGCTCCGGTCCCGGGCGCCGGAACGGACGACGGCGAACGGCGCGCCTTCTGGGGGACGCCGCGCTCGCCCATGACGCTGGCAATCTCCGAGGACTCGGGCCGGACCTGGCCCATCCGGCGGAACCTCGACGTGGGGGACGGCTACTGCCTCTCCAACAATTCCCGGGACGGACTGAACCGGGAGTATTCCTACCCGTCCGTCCACCAGGGCCCGGACGGTGCGCTGAACATCGCCTACACCTACTTCCGGCAGGCCATCAAGTACGTCCGCGTGGACCCGCAGTGGGCGTACCAGGGCAGCAGCACTCCCGGAGGGGATGACGAAGCTGGCAAGGGTGAAGGGGGCGGCGGGCAGTGACCCGCACCCGCCACGCGATTGTCACGGGCTGCAGCTCCGGCATCGGCAAGGCGATCGCCGAACGCCTGCTGGCCGACGGCTGGACCGTCACCGGGCTGAGCCGCAGCGAGACTTCGCTCGGACACGGGTTCCGGTGGCTGCACGCGGACCTGTCCGATCCGTCGTCGCTGGCGGAAACGGCGGCGGGGATCGATCCGGCGGACGCGCTGGTGCACGCCGCCGGATACCAGCGCACCGCGGTGCTGGGTGAGCTGGACCCGGAGGCGCTCGCCGGCATGTTCGCCGTCCACGTCGGGGCCGCCAGTGCGTTGGCCAACGAGGTGGTCCCGCGAATGTCCGACGGCGGCCGGGTGCTGCTGATCGGCAGCCGGACCTCCACAGGCGTGGCGGGCAAGAGCCAGTACGCGGCCACCAAAGCGGCGCTGATGGGCATGGGCCGGACGTGGGCGCAGGAGCTTGCCCCACGCGGCATCACGGTGAACGTGCTCTCGCCGGGGCCGACGGACACGCCCATGCTTGCCGACCCCGGCCGGGCGGCCACCCCGCCGAAGCTCCCGGCGCTCGGCCAGCTGGTGGATGCCGAGGACGTTGCGGCGCTCGCCGGCTTCCTGCTGGGGCCGCACGGAAAGTCCATCACCGGTCAGAACTACGTGATCTGCGGCGGCGCCTCGCTGTGAGGCGGCGATCCCGTTGAGCCTGTCGAAACCACTGGCCCTACGATGGTGAGAGCAAAGGAGAGCCACAGATGACCACCGCCAAGGCCAGGCGCGAAGAGATCTACCACCTTGCCGTCACCACGGGGCTGGCGTCTGTGGAGGAACTGTCACGTCATTTCCGGGTCACCGCCTCCACCATCCGGCGGGACCTTGCCCAGCTGAATGAGCAGGGCAAGCTGGCACGGACCTACGGCGGGGCGGTGGCGCTGGGCGCCCACCCCGAACCGTCCCTGCGGCAGCGAACCGGTGAGGCGTACGAGCAAAAGCACGCCATCGCAGCCTGGGCGGCTGCTGAGGTGAAGGACGGCGAGAACGTACTGCTCGACGGCGGCTCCACGGTCGGTGCCTTGGCGCACTCCCTGCGCGGCCGGGAGAACCTGTCCGTCACGACGCCGGGAATCAACACCTTGCAGGAGCTCGCGGACTCGCCGGGGATTCAGGTGGACTGCCTCGGTGGCCGGTTGCGGGGCGTGAGCCAGACGTTCGTGGGCCCCCTAGCCGAGGCGGCCTTGGAGCGGATGAGCTTTGACCGGGTGTTCCTCGGTGCGGACGCCGTCACCGCCAACGACGGGCTCTGCGAGGCGGACCACGCGCAGACCAGGCTCAAGGAACTCATGGCCCGGCGCGGCGAGGCTGTCTATGTCCTGGCCGACTCCGGCAAGCTGGGGAAGCGCCCGTTCCACGCCTGGGCCAAGCTTGCCCTGCCGTGGACCCTGGTGACGGACTCCGGCGCTGATCCGGGCCAGGTGGCACTGTTCACGGAGGCCGGCGTGCAGGTGCAGCTGGTCCAGGTCCAGGCCGGGGAGCAGGAGTCGGCCTGAGGGAACACCGGCACGCCTGCATTTGTTATTAACAGTGACCCAAAATGAGCACTGCACATATCGCCTTGATAGTCCCGCCCCGACTCGGCGAACCCCTCCGGGTTGTACCCGTGGAAGGGCCGGACAGCCTCAAAGACCTGCTCGGGGGCGACTTCGAGTCCGTCGCCCGGGGTGACTGGCACCTTTATCTCAACGCCGAGGGAACCTCGGCCAACCTGCCGGTGAACCTCCGCGCCGACCAACTGATGCACGACTGCGGCCTTGACCTCGCAGGCGCCGCCCGCGGTCCGGCGGTCATCGTGGGCCGTGACGCCAAGGGCAAGGACACCAGCATCCCGGAACACCTGCTGCGCCTCGCAGCGGAACTCTTCGGAACGCCGCAGGCAGCCTGAGGGAGCAGGCAGTCCGATTTTCCGCTTCCCCGGAACAACTGGGCCCTTTGGCGTTTAGCATGGGGGAATGACTGAAGCGAACGAAGATTCGGCCGTCCTGCAACTGCAGGACATCCTGATCGGGGCCGAAAGCGTTGACGGCTTCCTCCAAGGGCTGGCCACATTTGCCGCATCCACGCTCACCGGTCTGGCAGGTACCGGCATTGAATGCGCCGTGACATTGAAGCGGCACCGGCACACCGCCACAGTTGCCGGCAGCAGCCCCCGGGCAGTCGAGCTGGATCAGATCGAGCAGCGCGTCGGCGACGGTCCTTGCATTCGGGCGCTCTTCACCATGGCACCGGAATTGCTCAACGACGTCACCACGGACGAACGGTGGCCGGAATACCAGAAGCAGCTCGTCGGGCACGGCGTGTACTCCACATTGGGCGTTCCCTTGGACATCGGGGATGGCGCCAGTGCAGCATTCAACTTTTTCGGCCCGGCACCGGACCTTTTCACGGCCGAGCTCTTCGACAGGGCGGTGGGATTCGGTGAGCTGGCCAGCCGCGCGCTGCACCTGTCAGTCCGGATCGGGGCTGCCCAGGCCAAGGCGCAGAACCTGGAGGCCGCCATGCAGAGCCGGACCGCGATTGACGTCGCCTGCGGCGTCATCATGGCGCAGAACAGGTGCTCCCAAAAGGAAGCCATGGACATTTTGGCAAAAGTCTCGAGCAACCGGAACCAGAAGCTGCGCGACGTCGCCGTGGAACTGCTGGGCAGGCTTCCGGGACCAGGTGTGGAGACGCATTTCGACTAGCCTTCGGACAGCCGCATCGAGGCTACTTGGCCCCCTTGCCGATCATGGACGCCGGGGGCTTGGGAAACGGTTTGGCTGGATACATCTTGGCGACCTTGAGCATGTAGTTGGCCCATTGCGGCCCGGCGATCATGTAGCCGTCAATGCGGTCGTAGTGTTTGCCGTTGATGGTGAGGTTCCTGCCCGGCCGCTTTTGGCCGTTCAGGGCGTCACCGAAGAAGGATGCGGTGGCCATGCCGCTGGTGTAGCCCAGTACCCAGGTGGCGCCGTTGCTGTTGTTGGTGCCGGTCTTGGCCGCCACGGGGACCTTGCTCTGGACCTTCGGGTTGATGTAGACGCCTGAACCCTTCTTGAGCACGTCCTGCAGGACCGAGTTCACGCCGCGGGCAATCTGCGGCTCGACGGCGGCCCGGCATGCCGGCTTCTGGCTGGACAGCGCCCGACCGGCGAAGTCGGTGACGCGCTGGATGGCAATCGGCGCGCAGTAGCGGCCGTCGGCGGCGAAGGTGGCGAAGGCGGTGGCCATGCTGAGCGGTGACACGGCGGTGCCACCGAGAATATTGCCCAGCTGGTGCATGTTGATCTCTGAGCCGTCCAGCCCGCTTCGCAGGCCCACTGCCGCAACCATTTTGTCGATGCCGCAGATGTCCAGCTGTGCCACCTCGGCAAACGTAGCCGTGTTGATGGAGTTGTACAGCCCGTAGTTCGCTGGCATTCTACGGTAGTAGCCCTCCGACGCGTTCTGCAGGTCGTCGGCAGCTTCGAGGCCGGCGCTGCGCTGCTTGCTGCTGTAGCCGCCCACCACCTTGGCGCACGAGTCCCGCCAGCCGAATCCCAGTGGGTACTCCCGACGTGAGGCGTCCACCTCTTCGGTGATCTTCCGTCCCTGGTGCAGCCACTCGGCGAACGTGAACGGCTTCATGGTGGATCCTGGCTGGAACCCTCCCGCACCGTTAAGGTCATTGCCGTTGGCATCCTTGGCGTCCACGTTGAAGTTCAGTTGGGTATCGAACTTGCCGGGCTCCGGGAGGAATACCGTGTTCTGCGCCATCGCCAGGATTTTTCCGGTACCGGGCTGGACCGTCAGCAGGGAAGCTCCCCACTTGGCCGGGTTGGCGCCGGCGGTGGAGTTCACCTGTGACTGGGCCGCTGCCTGCAGCCGGCTGTCCAGCGTGGTGGTGATGGTCAGTCCGCCCCTGAACAGTTTCTGCTCCCGGGCTTCCGTGTCCGGCCCGTAGGCCCGGTTGTTGAGAATCAGGTGGGATACGTAATCGCAGAAATAGGGGGCAATGGCGGCTGCGGCGCAGCCTTGCTTCGAGCTACGGATTTTCAGGCCGACACCGGTGGCAGCGGCATCGTCATGCTGCTTCTTGGTGATCTTTTCTTGCGCCAGCATGGCGTCCAGGACCAGGTTGCGCCGCTTGAGCGAGTTCTCCGGGTTGCTCACGGGGTCATAGAGGCTGGGGCTGTTGACGAGTCCTGCCAGCATTGCAGCCTGGGGGAGGCTGAGCTTGCTGGCCGGAACGCTGTAGAAATGCTGCGCGGCCGCCTCGATGCCGTAGGCGCTGCGGTTGAAGAACACGATGTTGAGGTAGCCCTCGAGGATCTGGTCCTTGGTGAATTTCTTCTCCAGCTCAATGGCGAGCTTCATTTCCCGGACCTTGTCGCCGACGGTCTTCTCGCCGCTGAGAACCACCTCATCCTCGCGGCCGGAGGTGATCTTGGCTTCATTGGCCACGTTCGTGACGTATTGCTGGGTGAGGGTGGATGCGCCTTGTCGGTCCCCGCCGGCGACGTTGCTCACCAGCGCCCGCAGAACGCCCACGGGGTCGACGCCGCTGTGTTCGTAGAAGCGGCTGTCCTCTATCGCGACCACGGCGTCCTTGACGTAGGGCGACATCTCCTTGAGCGGGACCCGCACCCGGTTTTCCTCGTAAAACGAGGCGATCAGTTTGCCGTCGGACGTCAGGATCCTGGTGGTTTGCGCCGGCGGACGCACCGCAAGCTCAGAGGGGAGGCCGTTGTAGAAGTTCATCGAGCTGCTGACGGCGGCGCCGGCAGCAGCAAGTTGGGGAACGAAGTAGGCGGCAACGAGGGCGCCACAAATGCAGCTGAGGACCACGAACCCGAGCATCCTTGCCAGGGTCGTGTGAGATCTCGATGTCAGGCTTTTGCGTACCATCACTCCGGTTCACACCCCAAAAAAGCGTGTCTCCAGAATACGCGTCAGGTGACGGCCGATCCAGACCGTGGGCCGGTTGGAAACGATTTGGCCGGCCCGCGTAAGGCGGGCCGGCCGGCCCGCGTAAGGCGGGCCGGCCGGCGTCGTACTTGGAGTCTTTGGAGCGTTCCTCGGCGTTACGGGTTCTGGACGTGGTCCTTGGCGTCCGTGGCGGTGGCTTTGACGTCGGAGGCGGCGGTTTGGCCTTCGTCCTTGACGTGCTGGGCGGCGTCGGTGGCGGTGGCCTTGACGTTTTCCATGGCCTCCTGGGCGGGTTCCTTCCAGCCCTGGGCCATGTCCTTGGCGGCCTCGGTGACCTGGCTGGTCATCGGTTCGGCCGC
>NZ_JBQCMF010000023.1:0-50278 GCF_051965295.1 Arthrobacter sp. SAFR-023
ATCATCTGGATCTGCCGCGGTTTGAGGCTCTTGTGGTAGCCCTTGTCCTCCGCGTGGAGAAGGTTCTCGGTGGCATGGGCCTGGGCCGGAACCGTGTGGTCTGTGATGGGTTGGTTACTCATGGGGAGTCCTTTGATTTCCTGTTGGGGGAAGGAATGTTGTTACTTGCTGAGATTCGCCAGGCGTTCGGGGCTGAGCAGCTCCTGCAGCTGGGCTTCGGTGAGCAGGCCGTGTTCAAGGACCAGTTCGGCCACGCCCTTGCCGGTGGCGAGTGCTTCCTGGGCAATGGCCGTGGCGGTGGCGTAGCCGAGGTGGGGGTTGAGGGCGGTGACCAGGCCGATGGACTGTTCCACGGTGAGGCGCAGCCGTTCGGTGTTTGCGGTGATGCCGCGGACGCAGCGGGCCGTGAGCGTGCGGCAGGCTGCTTCGAGGTGCGAGATGCTCTTGTGCAGGCTGTGCACAATGATGGGTTCGAAGGCGTTGAGCTGGAGCTGCCCGGCTTCGGCGGCCATGGTGATGGTGACGTCGTTGCCGATGACCTCGTAGGCCACCTGGCTGACCACTTCCGGGATCACCGGGTTGATCTTGCCGGGCATGATGGAGGATCCGGACTGGACGGCCGGGAGGTTGATCTCGCCGAGGCCGGCGCGCGGTCCGGAGGAGAGCAGGCGGAGGTCGTTGCAGATCTTGGACAGTTTGACGGCCACGCGCTTGAGCACGCCGGAGAGGTGGACGAACGCGCCCACGTCCTGGGTGGCCTCGATGAGGTCGACGGCGGTGACCAGGGGCAGCCCGGTGATCTCGGCCAGGTGCCGGCAGGCGGCCTCGGCGTAGCCGGCGGGGGCGTTCAGCCCGGTGCCGATCGCGGTGGCGCCGAGGTTGATCTCGTGGATGAGCAGGTCAGCCTCGGCCAGCCGCTGCCGGTCCTCGCCGATGGTCACGGCGTAGGTGCCGAATTCCTGGCCCAGGGTCATGGGCACGGCGTCCTGGAGCTGGGTGCGGCCCATTTTCACCACGGTGCGGAACTCCATGGCCTTTTCCGCGAACGATTCCTCCAGCTCCGCCAGCGCGGAGAGCAGTTCACGGGCAGCGAAGATCGTGCCGAGCTTCACCGCGGTGGGGTACACATCGTTGGTGGACTGGCTGAGGTTGACGTGGTCGTTGGGGTGCAGCCGCGCGTAGTCGCCCTTGGGGTGGCCAAGGATTTCGAGGGCCCGGTTGGCGATGACCTCGTTGGCGTTCATGTTCGACGACGTTCCCGCGCCGCCCTGGATCACATCGACGACGAACTGCTCGCTGAGTTCGCCGTCCATTACGTCGGCACAGGCCTGTTCGATGGCCGCGGCGCGTTCGGGGTCCAGCAGCCCAAGTTCAAGGTTGGTGCGGGCTGCGGCCATTTTCACGGCGGCGAGGCCGCGGACCAGGTGCATGTTGCTGGAGAGCGGCTGCCCGGTGATAGGGAAGTTCTCCACAGCACGGAGTGTGTGGACACCCCAGTACGCGACCGCGGGGATGTCGCGGTCGCCGAGCAGGTCGTGCTCGGAGCGGACATCGGACAGGGGTTGGGCGTCCGGCAGGGTTTGGGTTTCGGTCATGTGCAGTCCTTAAAGAACGTCGTCGGTCGGGGACAGGGAGGAAAAGTCTGCGGCCTGCAGCAGGCCCACTTGGCGGCCGCCGCCGAGGACCGCGCCGGTGGCGATGCCCCCAAGAGAGGAGGTGTCGACGTCGAGCGCTTCCAGCGCGCGGACGGTGACTGGCATCCGGGCCCGGTCACCGCCGTCCGAAATCTTGACGGCGATGGCGCGTCCGTCCGGCAGCCCCACCAGCTGGACGCCTTCGAAGCCGTCCTTCGCCAGGGCGCCGGGCAGGAGGCGCATGAGCTCCGTGACATCGCGGCCCTCGCCCGCCACCATGTCCGGGTGGCGGCGCATGGCATGTGCGACGGCGGCTTCCGGGCTTTCGGGGGCGGACGCACCGTCGGCAAGTTCGGCCGAGGCGAGGCGGCCGAAGGCGCGGGCCATGCCGGCGAGGGTGAGGGCGAACAGCGGGGTGCCGCAGCCGTCGGTGCTGATGCCGGCGGGTTCCTCGCCGGTCAGGTCGGTGACAGTTTCGGCCACAAGCTTCTGCAGCGGGTGTGAGGGGCCGAGGTAGCCCTGCACGGGCCAGCCGTTAACGACGCAGGTGGCGGCCATGGCAGCATGCTTGCCGGAGCAGTTCTGGGCCAGCTGCGTGGGCCGGCCGCCGTCGCGCAGCCACTGCTCGCGCTCGCGGACGCCGTAGGGAAGGTCGGTGCTGTTTTCGAGAGCTGCGGGCGTGAGCCCGTGGAGTTCCAGGATGCGGCTGGCGCCGTCGAGGTGGCGGGCTGCGCCGGAGTGGCTGGCGGCAGTGAGGGCCAGCAGGTCGGCAGGCAGGTCAAGTCCCGCCCGGACCATGGCCACGGACTGCAGGGGCTTGAGCGAGGACCGGGGGTAGAAGGCGGCCTCGGGTTCGCCCGCGGAGAGCAGGGTGCGGCCGTCGGCGGCGGTGGCGATCAGGGAGCCGTAGTGGACGCTTTCGACCAGCCCGTCGCGGGTTTGGAAGGCGAGAGGCTCATGGCGCGGCAGGATCGCTGCTGGTGCGGGAGGCGCGGAAAGGGAGTGGCTTGCCGGCATGGCGGGGGAAGGCATGGTGTCCTCTGCTGTGGGTGTTGATGTGTTGAGTCGGGTGTGGCTGGCGCCGGGGAAGGCTGGGGCCGTTACTGGCCGGGGTTTTATTGATTAAGGATGGAGTCGAGCGCCGCACCGACGGCGCGCAGGTGCTCAGCCATGGCGGCGCTGGCGTCTGCAGCGGACCCGGCTTCGATGGCGTCCAGGATGACGTGGTGCTCGACGTCGGAGGCGTGCTGGCGGTCGGCCACCATGTTGAGGGTTTCGGACTGGTGGGCGAGGGCGTCCCGGATATCAGCCACCACGCTTTCGAACACCTTGTTGCCGCTGGCGCGGGCGATGGCTGCATGGAAGCTGGAATCGAGGGCCACCCAGGCTTCTGGATCGGTCTCCGCAGCCATGGACGCCATCATGCCGCGGAGGATTTCCAAGTCCTCGGTGGTGCGGCGCTCGGCGGCGAGGCCGGCGGCGGGGACTTCGATGTGTGGCCGGGCCTCCGTGAGGTCCCGTGCCGAGAACTGGCCCAGGACGAGGTCGTTGGCCACGTGGTCGGCGACGACGAACGTGCCGCGGCCGGTCTTGGTGACGGTCAGGCCCAGGGCGGTGCAGGAACGCAGGGCCTCGCGGATCACCGAGCGGCTGACGCCGTACTGCGAGGCCAAAGATGCTTCGGAACTGAGCTTGGCGCCGACGGCCAGCGCGCCGCTCCGGATGTCGCTGCGGATGGCGTTGAAGACAGCTTCGGCTGCGCTGAGGCGCGCCAGCGGAAAGGTGGGCGCTCCGCTTTGTGGTCCGGCTGTCCGGCTGTCTGACAGGTTCACGGTTAAGAATATGGCACGGGTCACAGGCGGGTGTCAACCGGGTCCTTGAAGGGGGCCGGACATGAAGGGCCGGACCCTTGGAGAGACTCGGTGCCTGATCGGGACGATCGTTCCGATGCCGGCCTTGTGTCCCGCCCCCGTCGGGCGTAGCGTAGGAGCTACGGGCAAACCGGCACGATCGTTCCTAATCGGTAAGGAGGCGCGGTGGCCCACCCCTTCACCACGCAGCTCGCCGCGGCCGTCCGCGCCCGGCGCGCGGACCTCCGCCTGAGCCAGCAGGACCTGGCCGACATGGCAGGAGTCTCCGAGCGCTTCGTCCGCTTCGTCGAGCAGGGCAAGCCGAGCCTCCGGCTGGACACCCTGCTGGCCTTGCTGGAAACGCTCGGGCTTGAGCTGGAGCTCGGCACCCGGACCAGCGCCGCCGCCCGCGCGCTGGTGACCCAGCCGTCGGAGCTGCCGGTGACACAACCGCCGCCGCACGAACCGCCGTCGGCGGCCCCGCTGGAAGGCAGCGAGCCCAGCGAACGGGAGGACCGGCCTTGAGGCACCGCATCGCTGACATTTACAAGCAGGGCGTTCTGGCCGCCCGGCTGGAACGGCACGACGGCGGAACCAGGTTCAGCTATCTGCCCGCCTACCTGCAAAGCGGCCGCCCCGCCGTGGCCAGTTCCCTTCCGCTGTCACCGGCACCTGTGCTCTCCGGAGCCGGGGCCGCGCCGCCGTACTTCACCGGGCTGCTCCCGGAGGGCCGGCGGCTGAACGCTCTGCGCCGATCCATCAAGACCAGCGCGGACGATGACCTCTCGCTGCTCATCGCCGCCGGCGGCAACCCGGTGGGTGACGTGCAGATCGTGGGCCACGGGGAGCCGCTGGACCCGGAGGAGCACGCCGTCGAGGTGGACCCGCGCAGGCCCGTGGACTTCGACGAACTGCTGGGCGACTCAGGACTGATCGACCCCGTGGCGCTCGCCGGCGTGCAGGACAAGCTCTCCGCCGGAATGATCTCCATGCCCGTGGCCAGCGCCGGACGCCGGTTTATCCTCAAGCTCAACGCCCCGGAGTTCCCGCACGTGGTGGAGAACGAGTTCATCATGTTCCGTTACGCGGCGAAGCTGCGGATTCCGCTGAGCCGGGTGCAGCTTATGCGTGACGTCGCCGGCCGGCCGGGGCTGCTGGTGGAGCGGTTCGACCGGGTGCCCCTGGAAGCCGGTACGGCGGCGGGCGCGCCCGACGGCCCGGACCCGGTGCAGCGACTCGCCGTCGAGGACGGCGCGCAGGTACTGAAGCTGTACCCGGCGGACAAGTACAACGTGGGGTTCGGAACGGTGTGCTATGCACTCGCCGATTACTGCTCGGCACCGCTGCCGGCGCTCCGGAACCTCGCCATCCAGGCCGCCTTCGCCCTGCTCAGCGGCAACGGCGACCTGCATGCGAAGAACGTGTCCATGGTGCAGCAGCCGCACGGGGAATGGTCCATTGCGCCCGTCTACGACATCCCCTCCACAGTGGTCTACGGCGACAAGACGCTCGCCCTGACGCTCGGCGGCAAGCGCAGCGGCATCTCGCGGAAGCACTTCCTGGCCTGGGCCACGGGACTGGGCCTGCCCGAGCGCACGGCGGTGCAGGCGGTGGATCTGGCGCTGAAGGCGGCCGGCCCGCTGCTGGCTGATCTGGAGGCCGGGACGGCCTTCGCGTCAACGGCGGTCACAGCAACGGCCACCGCAGCAACGGCCGCCGCTCGAACGGACGACGGCGGCGCCTCGCCTTTTCCGGACATGGTCACCAGGGCGTGGGTCAAGGAGCTCAAGCACCGGCGGAGGCTGCTGGAGGGGTAAAGCCGTCGTACCAGCTCAGCACGCGCAGGGCCCGAAGCGTGTTCCAGCGGCTGGGCCGCCCGTCGCCGTCCTCCATGGCGAAGTGGATGCGGCCGGGGTGCGTGTTCTCGAGCAGCCAGGTCCCGTCGGGCTGCCGTTTTGAGCGGAGCAGGCCGGCGGCCTCGGCAAGGCGGCTGTCCGGCGCTTCGCCCGTGCCCCGGGAGTACGAGTCCCGGAAATAGTCCAGGCCGCGGAGCGCGTCGTAGAACCAGCGGGTCGGGTAGGAAAACTGCAGCCAGTCCGGGTCCACCAGCTCCCCGGTGCTCTTGCGCCGGAGCAGCGCGCGTTCCAGCAGGTACTCCTCGCCCCGCTTCCGCGCAGCAACCGATTCCGCGGTTCCGCCGGTGGCCCGCTCGTGTTCCAGCAGCCCCTCCAGCACGTTGATGGTGGTGGCGAAAGACGAGCGCACCGACCCCCGCTCCGCCTCGCAGTTCCAGCCGCCGTCGTCGAGCTGTTCGCCGAGGAGCCGCCGGACGATCCCGTCGACGTTCTCACCGAAGTAGGCTCCGAGCGCCACGGCCTTGCCGTTGATGCAGGGCTCCACCTCGCCGTCGAAGAACGGCTGGCCGCCTTCCTCCCAGCGGCTGTTCTCCCGGACTTTCCGCACCGCCGCGCGGGCCTCTTCGCTGCCCGGATCGAGGCCGAGGTCGCGCAGGAGCAGCAGGCTGTAGGTGGTGGCGGTCCACGGCTGGCCAGCCTCGGAGCCGTCATACGGCACCGGGAAAAAGGTGCCGCCGTCCCACTGGCCGTCGTCGCCCTGCAGGGCGAGCAGGCGCGCGCCCCAGCCCTCCACTGCCACCCGGACACGTTCGGCGCGGACCTCTTCGGCAGGCGCCTCGGTCAGGTCGCGCAGGACCTGCCAGCGGATCGAGGGGTCGGAATCGAGCAACCAGTCGAGCACGTGTCTGACCGAGCCGGTCACCGGGAGCTAAAGGTGCTGGATGCCCGCGCGCTGCATGGCGTCCTTGTAGACGTCCACGCTCTTGGTCAGGAGTTCTTCCTGCTTGGCCTCGGAAACAGCAAAGGCCCGCCCGCCGAGCGCGCTGGCCTTGTAGATTTTGATGCCGTTGTTCTTAAGTGAGGAATGGTAGGTCTTCTCGAAGAGCGTCAGGAAAGTGGCGGCGTCGGTCCCGTGGGCAATGATGGCCGAGACGCGCCTGTTGATCTTCATGAACTGCCGGAAGGGGCGCAGGCCGTCGGTCTTCTCCTGGATGCTGAGGGCCGAGGGCATGTCCGGGTCGCGCACCCAGGGGTAGGCGTTCCACGGCATGACGTAGCGCGGATCCAGTTCGGCGAGCTCGTAGATCTGGGTGGCCCGCCGGGCGGCCTCGTCGTCGTTGAAATGGGACACGAAACCGGATTCGGTTCCCTTGCCCGGGCTGACCTGGAGGCTGACAATCCGGCATTCGTCCTCGTCATGGACGGGGTCGATATAAGGAACGGTCGATCCCGGCTTCTTCTCCATAAGTTCATCGCACAGTTGCGTCACTGCTGCGATGTTCGGTTCCTGTAGCAGGGCTTTCTTTTCGTCCCAGTCAATCGTCACGATTTCTCCCTTAGCTGCATGGCGTCCAAGAATCAGGCGTCTTAGGCCACTCTACGCTTTTGACGGTAAGGGTGGGTGGGGGAGTTTCCGCCGGCCCGGCAGGACTCCTAAACCCCTGCGCCCCGGAACGTGAACCGGCCGGCCATAAGCGTTGCAGCGACGGGCATTGCGGCGAACACGGCATCGGACACGGCAAGGGGATCAGCATCCAGCACGGCAACATCCGCCATATCCCCGGCCCGGATCCGGCCGCGCCCACGCGTTGAGGCGAGCAGCGCTTCCTCGCGCGTCAGGGCCTGCTCCGGGTGCCAGGGGCCGCGGCCGTCTGCACGTGCGCGCACGGTCGCGGCGGACATCGCCAGCCACGGGTCCAGGGCCGCCACCGGTGCATCGGAACCGAGTGCCAGCCGCGCCCCGCCGTCCAGCAGCGAGCGCAGTGGGAAGGCCCGGGCCGTGCGGCCGGCCCAGTTGGTGTCAGCGGCGTCGCGGTCATCGAGCGCGTGGGCGGGCTGGACGCTGGCCGTCAGGCCAAGCTCGCCGAACCGGGCGAAGTCCTCCTGCCGTACAAACTGGGCGTGCTCGATCCGGCCGCCGATCCCAACTTCGGCGAAGGCATCCAGCGCAACCTTGTTGGCGCCGTCACCAATGGCATGGACTGCCGGAACGAAGCCCGTCTCCCGGGCCCTGGCGAGCAGGGTAACCAGTTCGGGTTCGCTCACCGTCAGGATCCCGTGCCCGCCGTGCGGGTACGGGGCAACACAAAAGGCGGTACGCGTGTTAAGGGAGCCGTCGATGAGCACCTTCAGCGGACCCACCCGCAGAAGGCCAGCACCGCCGTCGGCCATTTGTCCCGTCCGCATCCCGGCAGCAGCGGCCCGCTCCAGATCCTCCGGGTACACCCCCGCGTCAATGCGCAACGAGTGGAATCCGCCGCCGATCCGGCGCAGCCAGACGTCGCGGTTCCACGTCATCTCCAGGTCCACCACGCCCACAACACCGCGGCCGGCGGCTTCCCGGCCTGCCGTGCCGACCCAGCCGTCCACAACGTCGTCGGGCAGCCTTCCGAGTTCGAGCGTGAGGGCGAACGCCGGTTCCTCACGGAGCAGGCCGTCTGGCGGGAGCTGAACTCCGAACCGCCGCGCGGCCACCGAATTCAGCCAGACACAGTGCAGGTCATGGCTGACCAGGGCGGTGGGCACTCCCCGGGTGGCGTCGTCGAGCATTTGGGCGCTCGGGGCGTCATCCCAAATGGCGTCGCGGAAGCCGGCGCCCACCAGAGTACTGGCCGGTTCGGCTCCGGGGTCCGCCGCGGTAATCTGCTTCCGGACAAGCTCGACGGCGGCGCTCGCCGAAGCGGCACCGGACAGGTCGACCCGGTTGGCGGCCAGGGCCCACTGCGTCATGTGGATGTGCTCGTCCCACAGTCCGGGGATGACGAAGCGTCCCTCGAGATCCAGCACCTGGGCATCCGCTCCGCTGAAACCTCCGGGGCGTACCCCCGCTGCGGTGATTGCGGACACCCGGCCGTTGCGGATATGGAGGTCGGAGCACTCCTTGTCACCGGGCAGCCTCACGGACGCGAGCAGCAGGTCCTGTGACGTGGTGCCTTGGGCCGCTGGGTCGTATCCTGCTGGGCGGTCCTGGCTGGAAGGCATAGGAACAGGCTAGGCGGGTAGCGCGTCAGCACCAATCTGCGCCGCACCGCTGTTTCGGTGACCTGCACAGGCAGGGCTCCAGTGAACGCCTCTTCCCTGTGCTGGCAACAGGGTGCATTCTGGACGTTACACAGTTCCGACAACGAAGTCGGGGAGGCGTAGGCCACATGAACTTTAATATCCGGTCCCTTGATGCGTTCCGGCCGGGCCAACTTGGGCAGCGACTGCCGGCCAAAGGGACGTGAGCGGCGTGGACATCGCTGCAAGTCATCACCGCCTCAAGGTCATGGTCCGCATCGATGCGAACATGGAGCGCGCCTGCATCGAGGTCCGCGGAACCCTGACGCCAGCCAACATACGGGCGCTTTATGTTGTTGCGCGGCGTGCCAGGACCCTGATGCCGGGCAAGGAAATCGTATTGGACCTGTCGATGGCACGTGCCGCCCTGGACACCATCACCGCGCTTCATGATCCAGCGCATCTCACCCAACTCAGCGGCGAAGGCACCTCCGAGAAACCGTGCCGGCTCAGCATTCTGGACCCCCGGCCGGGCATCCACGCGCACCCTTCGTTCACTCACGGGCGCGGCGACCACAAGCACCCTGACGGCAAGCACCCTGACGGCAAGCACCCCGACCATCAACACGGTGACCACAAGCACCCGGACGGTAAGCACAAAGACAAGGCGGGCAGAACCCAGGAACGCAAAGTCGAACCATCCGCCGCCCGATCACGCACCGCCCGGGCAAGCGAGGTCCAAGCAACTGCCGTGGAAACGGGTACTGCCCAACCCAGCCCTGACCAACCACGGGTGGCACTTCGCCGCCGGGACCGAGATAAGGAACCGGCGTGAAACCTGGCCGCATGGTGATGCTCGTCCTCGGTACACTCGCCGCGCTCCTCGGACTGGGGCTGCTGGCAGGCGCAGCCGGGGTGGGCTGGCTCAACTTCCAGCAGCGCGACGAAGGATACTTCACCACTCAATCGCACCGGTTCGACGCCGCGTCCTCCGCCATCACCACGGCGGGGCTGGACGTCATGGTCAGGGGCAGGCTCCCGGACGTCATTCCGTCTCAAGCGGCCGGCAGCGTCCTGCTCCGAGGATCGGCAGCCAGCCCGGGCAAGGGGATCTTCATTGGCATCGCACCGCAGCAGGACGCGGCGCGTTATCTCGAGGGAGTTAAGCGTTCCGAGATCCGCGAGTTGAATCTACGGCCCTTCAGGGTCGATTACACCGAAGTGCCGGGAACGCGGACCCCTGCCCGCCCCGGTGCCCAAAATTTCTGGGTCACGTTCGCCGAGGGCACCGGCACGCAGGAACTCAAGTGGAACATCCTTCCCGGCAGCTGGACCGTGGTGGTCATGAACGCCGACGCCACCGCCCCGGTTTCCGTGGATCTGCAGGCCGGCGTCCGCTCCGACCTGCTGTGGCCTCTGTTCCTGTGGCTGCTCATTGCCGGGATCGTGCTGCTGGCCATCGGAGTGCCGCTGATCGTTGCAGGGGCGATGGGACTTGGACGGCACGGGCCGCCACCGCATCTTCCCCCCGGCCAGTATCAACCCGGCCACTATCCGCCCGGCCAGTATCAACCCGGCCATCCCCTGGCGGCGGGGCCTCCCGCCGCTGCCGGTGCCACCGGGCCGTTCCCCAGTTCTGCCGTGCCGGACGGAAGTGCAGGTGGCAGCGCAGGTCCTCCCAGCATGCAGCCGGGACCGTATCCGGCAGCTAGTTACCCGGCCGCCGGCTACCCGGCACCCGGTTATCCGACTCCTGGCTATCCCGCCCCAGCTGGCGGGGCGGGCGCACCGCCGCCGCCCGCCGTCGTCGACCAGTTTGAGAACCCGAGGTACCCTGCCCGCCTGACCGGACACATCGACCCGGCCCTGTCCAGGTGGATGTGGCTGGTCAAATGGTTCCTGGCCATCCCGCACCTGATCGTCCTGTTCTTCCTCTGGTTCGCACTGATCATCACCAGCATCGTGGCGTGGTTCGCGATCCTGTTTACCGCCCGCTACCCGCATTCGCTGTTCAATTTCAACGTGGGCGTGCTGCGCTGGAGCTGGCGGGTGTCCTTCTACGCCTTCACGGCGATCGGAACGGACCGCTACCCGCCCTTCACCCTGGCCCGCACCGACTACCCGGCCGACTTTGACGTCGACTATCCGGACCACCTCTCGCGCGGCCTGGTGCTGGTGAAGTCCTGGCTGCTCGCCATTCCGCACCTCCTGATTGTGGGTGTGCTGGCGGGATCCACGCGTACCTGGGTGGCGTCGTCGGATGACGACTTTGCCGGCGGCGCCGGCCGCTACACGGCGGGCAGCGCGGTCTCCCTGCTCACGCTCCTGGCCTTCATCGCCGGCGTCATTCTGCTGTTCACCGGCAGGTACCTCCGGACCCTGTTCGACCTGCTGATCGGCCTCAACCGCTGGGTTTACCGCGTTGCGGCTTACGTGGCCCTGATGCGGGACGAGTATCCTCCGTTCCGGCTCGACATGGGCCCTGCCGATCCCGGGGAACGCCCGGTGGCGAGTCCGCAAACCGCTCCGCCAAGAGGGCCGTCATGAAACTCACCGTTCACACCTTCGTGAGCCTCGACGGCGTCATGCAGGGCCCGGGCGGCCGGGACGAGGACACCAGCGGCGGCTTCGAATTCGGCGGCTGGCTGGTGCCGCTGTTCGACGAGGACATGGGCAGGATCGTGAACGGGTGGTTCGCCGAAGCGGATGCGATTCTGCTCGGCCGCACCACCTACCAGATGTTCCAGCCCTACTGGGAGCAGGTCACGGACCCGGGCGACGCCGTAGCCACGGCGCTCAACAGCCTCCCCAAGTACGTGGTGTCCTCAACACTGACCGAAGCGACCTGGAACAACACCTCCATCCTTCCCGCGAACTTCCTCGAAGCCGTGGATGACCTCAAAGCGGGCCCGGGCCGGGAGCTCCAGGTTCACGGCAGCTACCGGCTGGTCCGGGCCCTGCACGACGCCGGCCTGGTGGACGAGTACCGGCTGATCATCTTCCCTGTGGTCTTGGGCCAGGGCAAGCGGCTTTTCGAACCCGGCGTCACGCCGTCGGCCTTCACCCTGGCCGGGAGTAAAGCGACGTCGTCAGGTGCCGTCCACCTGACCCTCCTGCCCGCCGCCTTTGGCGCCGCCGGCCTGGAGGTAGGGGAGTTTGAGGTGCGGGAAGGCCGGGAGCAGGTTAAGGACTGAGGGGCTGGCAGCCCAGGCCGCTGTCAGCCCAAGCCGCTGTCAGCCCGGTCCGCGCAGGCGTTCCATTTCGCGGCGGTCCTTCTTGGTGGGCCGGCCGGTCCCGCGGTCCCGCTGCGGCAGCCCGAGCGCCGGCGCCACGGGCCGGGGTGGCGTGTGGTCCGTGAAACAGTGCGACGCTGCCTCTGCACCCACCCGCTTGGCGATAAGCCGGCGCACCTCGAGGATGCGCTCATAACCGGGTTGCCGGACGCGCACGGTATCGCCGGGGACGAGTGACTGCGAGGCCTTGGCCGGGTTGCCGTTGATGCGCACATGCCCGGCACGGCACGCGGCGGTGGCGGCGGACCTGGTCTTGTAGGCGCGGATCGCCCATAGCCAGGCGTCGACGCGGACAGTGGCGGGGGACGAGGAAAGGCTGCTCATAATTGCAGCCGAGTATAGCCGGGACGGAACTGACCTAGACGTCCGAGACGGCGGAACTCACCGCCGTCGGGCTGCCATATTCCCTGTCCGGAATACTCTGGAGCGCGTCCAGGACGTTGCTGTCTGCGCCGGACTCCTTGGCCCGGGAGATGAGGGTTTGGCGGCTCGCGGGGTAGTCGATCCCGCTCAGGAACTTCTGGATCTGGATGGGGTTCGGTGTCTCGGCCATGTCAGTACCTTTCGGCTAGTTGGTGGGTTGCATCCTCCGGGCTGTCCGCCAGCACGATGTCAAAGGCTTCCACCCGGCGGTCCGTGACCGTGGTGGGGGATTCCAGGTGGACGGCGCCCGTGGGAAGGATTCCCGCGCCGCCGAACCTTTCCATCACCCGCCACTGGGCCACGACGTCCTCACCGCAGTGCTCGGGCGGCAACTGGGTCCAGAACCGGAACCCGCCAGTCTCCTCCAGGGCCTCGCGGCGGAACATGGTGCACCCGCCCAGCCAAGCCACCTTGTACGGCACCCATTGCCCGGATTCCAGTCCCAGTTCGGCGCTCAGATGGCTCAGGTTCGCCGCATTGTGCAGCGGCCAGCGCTGGAAGGCCTCGCCGCCGGGGCGGATCCGCTCGGGTGTCACCCTTCCCTGCCATGGTTCAAACGTGCGGGTCTGTTCCGGGCGGCGGTCGTTCAGGAAGGAGAGCCCCTGCGGTGCCATTCCCACAAAGCCGCAGCCCAGGGTATCGAGGGCTTCACTCATCCTGTTCAGCGCACCCGGTTCGAGCCAGACATCGTCATCGAGGAAGAGCACTTTGTCCGTCCGGGCCTGCTCGAGTGCGAACTGGCGGTGTTCGGCGAGGCCGCGGCGCGGCAGGTGGCGGTGCAGATCGACCCGGGTGCCCTGCGCACGGAGCACGCGGAGCAGGGCGGCCGCCGGAGGATGCTCCCAGGCCGGCAGCCCGTCCGACTGGTCGCTGACCACCAGCCGAAAGGCCGGACCCTGCTGTGCTGCAAGCCCGGCGAGGGTGACGGCCAGCTCGGCGGGCCGGTTGCAGGTGGGAATGAGGACGTCCACGACGGCGTCCTCGGAGATCTGGCCGGAGGCCCAGTTGGCGGATGTGTGGCGATCCATGATCACCGCCTTTCAGAGACCAGTGGTCGGTCGGGACCGACGAGGTGTACGGTGCACTGGTTCAGGTACCCAGGGCTTTTGCCGCCTAAACGCCGCACGGGCGTGTCGGGCCGGACTCGCCGACAGCCGATTTCAGGACCACACGTCAGGGGGCGGCGGGGCAGAGAGGCTACGCGACCAGGACGGCCGCGGCGGAGTCCATGTGCTCGCGGATGGTGTCGCGGGCCAAGGTGGCGTCGCCGGTTTCGATGGCTGCGACGATGTCATTGTGCCGGTCCACGCTCATGTTCCGCACGCCCTTTTCGAGCCCGGCGAACATGATGGACATCCGGATGGACCCTTCCAGGGATTCCCACGAGTGGAGCAGGGTCTCGTTGCCGGTGAGGCGGCACATGGTGCGGTGGAAGTCGAGATCGGATTCCACCCGCTCCTCCAGTGTGCCGTGGGTGGACGCTTCCATGGCCTGGATCGCTGCGCGGAGCGAGCCGATGACGTGCTGGCGGTCCGGCAGTTCGCACAGTGTGCGGGCAGCCAGGGATTCCAGGGCCGCCCGGACGGAGTAGATGTCGCGGATTTCCTTGGCATCCAGGTGCCGGACAGAGAGCCTGCCGCGGGTGCCCGCGGACACCAGGCCTTCCTGCTGGAGCTGCCGCAGGGCCTCCCGGAGCGTTCCGCGGCTGATCTGCAGCATCTCGGACAGCTCGGTTTCCACGAGGTGGCGGCCCGGCTCGAGTGCTCCGCTGGTGATGGCGGTGCGTAGCGCGGCCAGCGCCTGCTCGCGGAGGCTTTTCTTTTCCAGTCCCAGCAGGGTTGCTGTCGCGGCCATCGGATTCTCCCAAGGTCAGAGGTCGACTGTTTACAGTCGCCGTGTTAACAATGATGCCACGGCAGGAGTGCGGGCCACGTGCTGTCCCGCCCTCCTGCCGTGGCTGCGCTCCAGGCGGAGCCGAAGCCGGGACTAGCCGAGCTCGGCGAGCACCTTCGCCACGATGCGCTGGACGGTCAAGCCGTAGCGTTCGTGGAGCGTGGGCAGGGCGCCGGCGTCGAGGAATTCGTCCGGCAGTGCCACCGGCACCACCCGCTTGCCGAGGCCTGCGCTGACTACGGATGAGGCGACTGTTTCGAACAGCCCGCCCACCACGGAGTGGTTTTCCAGGGTCACGGCCAGCCGGTCGGTGTTGATTTCGGCCAGGACGGTTGCGGCGTCGAACGGTTTGATGGTGGGCGTATGGACGACGGCGACGTCCACGTTGTGTTCCGCCAGCGCCTTGGCTGCCTGCAGGGCACGCATGGTCATCAGGCCGCTGGAAACGAAGACGACGTCGTTGCCCCCGCGCAGGACCTTGGCCTTGCCGAGCTCGAACGTGTAGTCGTACTCGTCCAGGACGGTGGGCACGTTGCCGCGGAGCAGGCGCAGGTAGGTGGGTCCTTCGCTGGCGGCGAGCTGCGGGACGGCCTGTTCGATGTCGATGGAATCACAGGGGTCCACGATGGTCAGGTTGGGCATGCCGCGGAAGATCGCCATGTCCTCGGTGGCCTGGTGGCTGGGGCCGTAGCCGGTGGTGAGGCCGGGCAGGCCGCCCACGATGTTGACGTTCAGGTTCGGCTCGGCCGCGTCCAGGCAGAGGAAGTCGTAGGCGCGGCGGGCGGCGAACACGGAGTAGGTGGAGGCGAACGGCACCAGTCCGGTTTCGGCGAGGCCTGCTGCAGCGCCGAAGAGCAGCTGCTCGGCCATGCCCATCTGGAAGAACCGTTCCGGGAAAGCCTGGGCGAAGATGTGCATGTCCGTGTACTTGCCCAGGTCCGCAGTGAGGCCAACGATCCTGTCGTTTTCCTGCGCGGCCTTGACCAGTGCGTGGCCGAAGGGGGCGGAAGCGGTTTTCTGTCCCGGATCGGCGAAGGACGCGATCATGGCCGAGGTTTTGAGCTTGGGGGCGGTGCTTGCCCCGGCGGTGGACTTCACTGCTGTGGTGCTCATCGGGCAGCCTTTCCTTCGTATCGTGCGGTCAACTGCTCGCGGCAGAGCTGCCATTCGTGTTCCTCGATGCGCATGAAGTGCGCCTTTTCCCGTTCCTCCAGCAGTGTCACACCACGGCCCACCTTGGTGTCGCAGAGGATCACGGAGGGGCGTCCGCTGGTGGCGGCCTGCTCTGCGGCGTTGTCGAACGCGGCGAGCAGCGCGGCGACGTCGTTGCCGTCCACCCGCTGGGCGTACCAGCCGGCGGCTTCCCACTTTTCGGTAATGGGTTCGGTGCGGAGCACGGTGTCGGTCTTGCCGTCGGCCTGCAGGGCGTTGATGTCCACCATGGCGGTGAGGTTGCCGAGCTGGTGGTGGTGGGCGCCCATGGCAGCCTCCCAGGTGGAGCCCTCGTCCAGTTCCCCGTCGGAGAGGAAGTTGTAGATCCTGGCGTCCGAGCCCTGGTAGCGCAGGCCAAGGGCCATGCCGACGGCGATGGTCAGTCCGTGGCCGAGGGAACCGCCGGAGATTTCCATGCCGGGGGTGTAGGTGGACATTCCGGACATGGGGAGCCGGGAGTCGTCCGAGCCATAGGTTTCGAGCTCCTCGACGGGGACGATGCCAGCTTCGGCCAGGGCTGCGTAGTGGCCGATGGCGTAGTGCCCGGTGGAGAGCAGGAAGCGGTCACGCTGCTCCCAGTGCGGATCATCGGCACGGAACCGGAGCTGGTCGGCGTAGACGACGGCGAGCATGTCCGCGGCTCCGAGCGCCTGGCCCACGTAGCCCTGGCCCTGGACCTCGCCCATGTTCAGGGCGTGGTGCCGGATGCGGTAGGCGGCGGCACTGACCCGTTCGAGTCGTTCTGCGGCAGTTTCCTGGGTCATTCGTTCCTTCTTGGGAGGTGTTGTGGCCTGCAGTTCCTGCAGGCTGGCTTCGTTGACGGCGGTCATCACGCGTTCACCGACTGGGGGGTGCTTTTGGTGATTTCATCAGCGAGCTGGCGCTCCTGCTTGCCCCAGGTTTCCCGGGTGGCGAAGGCTGCCCAGAGGCCGATCAGGGCGTACAGGCCGAACAGAAGGGCCGGGCCAATCCAGCCGAAACTGACGAACAGCAGGGTGGTGATGAACGGGGTGAAGCCCGAGACCATGGCGGAGATCTGGTAGGCCAGTGAGGCGCCCGAAGCGCGGGTCTTGGCCTGGAACAGCTCGGGGAACCAGGCTCCCTGGGCTCCGGCGAGGGAGTTCTGGCAGACCGCGTAGGAGATCACGATCGTGGCGATGATGAAGACGAACATGCCGGTGTTGACCAGCAGGAACATCGGGATGGCGAACAGTGCGGCAAACGCGGTGGACCAGATGTAGAGGGGGCGGCGGCCGATCCTGTCGGTCAGGCGGCCCCAGGCCATGGTGGCGATGATGCCGATGGCGGACGCGATGCAGAGGGCCACCAGGGTCTGGGTCTTGTCGGCCAGCTGTTCGGTGTGCAGGTAGGAAATCATGTAGGTGATGGACACGGCGTAGCCGGCGGTCTCGGCGATGCGGAGGCCGATGCCCTTCACGATGTTGCGCCAGTCGGTCTTGATGACCTCAACGATGGGGGACTTGACGATGTCTCCGTGGTCCTTGACCTCGTCGAAGACCGGGGACTCGGGGACCTTGGAACGGATGATCAGGCCGACCACCACCAGCACAATGCTGGCGAGGAAGGGGATGCGCCAGGCGAGCTCGCCGCCGAGGTTGACGCTGACCAGGAACACCAGGTTGGCCAGCAGCAGTCCCACCGGGAAGCCGGCCTGGACGATGCCGGTGTACTTGCCCTTGGACTTCCATGGTGCGTGCTCGTAGCTCATCAGGATGGCTCCGCCCCATTCCGCACCGAAGGCCAGGCCCTGGACGATGCGGACGAAGACCAGCAGCGCCGGAGCGAGCAGGCCCACCTGGCTGTACGTGGGCAGCAGGCCGATAAAGAAGGTGGCGATGCCCATCAGGATCAGGGAGGTGACCAGGACGGGCTTGCGTCCCACCTTGTCGCCCAGGTGGCCACCGATGATGCCGCCCAGCGGCCGGGCGGCGAAGCCGACGCCGAGCGTGGCGAAGGCGGCCAGCGTTCCGGTGACCGGGTCACCGGTGGGGAAGAACGCAGTTCCGAAGTAGAGGGCGGCCGCAGTACCGAAGCCGATGAAGTCGTACGTCTCGATCACGGCGCCGACGCCCGAGCCGATGGCGACCCGACGGGCATCTTTGGTGCCGTGGACCGGCCCCCGCATGTTCAGAGCTTCGTTGCTCATGGTGGTTCCCTTTCGAAGAGCGGCTGAAGAAGCTCCAGCGCTGTCGACTGTTAACAAGATGTGTCCCAGTGTGACCGACGTCATGCCGACTGTCAACAGTCGCCGTCAGGAGTTGACTGTTAACAGTCGCCAGCGATAGTGTGGTGCCCATCACTACGGCCCTCCGGGCACGACTAGAGGATCAACAACGATGTTCCATTCCCGACTCGGGTGCTCATCCATCAGCTTCCGCCACCAGGACCTGCCGGCCGCCCTGCGAAGCATCGCCGGGCTGGGTTTCGGCGAGATCGACCTGGGCGCCCTTCCCGGCGTCTGCGATCACGTTCCTTATGAGCTCGACGCGGACGCCGTTTCAGCGGTCGCCGCTGACGTGGCCGCATCGGGACTGCGGGTACGTTCCGTCAACGGGGATATCGGGGACCTCAATGCAGTGCTCGACGCCGGCCGGCAGGCTAAGCGGGACAGGCACCTTGATGCCTTGCTCACCCTCACGGCGAAAACCGGAGCCAAGGCGCTGGTCCTGCCCTGCGGTGCGCTCAGCCACGAACCGGTGAACAGCCTCGAAGAGGACCTGGACACCGTCGCAGCGCAGCTCATCAAGGCCCAGCGTCGTGCGGCTGGATTCGGCGTCGAACTCTGGACCGAATCGCTGCACTTCCTGAGGTTCTGCTGGAACCTGGAACGCGCGGAACTGCTGGCGCAGCGGCTGGCGGGCTCCGGCGTCGGGATTGTCATGGACTTCAGCCATATCGTCGCCGCTGGCGAGGACCCGCTGGAGTACTTGGCACGCCACGAGGGCCGCATAGCCCACGTGCACCTGCGCGATGCCCTGCCCGGGAACATCAACCTCAGCATCGGCAACGGCCAGGCCGATTTCGCCGCCGGGCTGCGGGTCCTCGCCGAGCAGGGCTACACCGGGCACTTCAGCCTGGAACTCGAAACCCGGGACATCACCCACGACGAACGCCCGGCGGCTGCCGCCAAGGCAGCCAGCTTCATCACAGACCTGATCTGATCGACCAACCCCACAAAAAGCAAGGAGCATCATCATGACCGCCATTCAGCGCACCGCCGTCCTCACCGGAGCCACCTCGGAACGGGGCATCGGCATGACCACCGCCCGCCGCTACGCCAGCCAGGGCTGGGCCGTGGTGATCCTGGACCTCGACGGCGAGAAGTCCGCGAAGGTCGCCACCGAAATCGGCAACGAATTCAACGTCCCGGCGTTCGGCTACGAAATCGACGTCGCCAACGAGGACTCCGTCAACGCCGCGTACAAGGCAGTTTCGGCCGAGGTCAAGAGCGGCGCCCTTCCGGCCGTCGGCGCCCTGGCCAACATCGCCGGCATCACCTCACCGGTGCCCTTCCTGGAAACCACGCTTGACCTCTGGAACAAGGTCATGGCCGTGAACTCCACCGGCACCTACCTCGTCACGAAGGCCTTCCTGCCGGACATGATCGACAACGGCTGGGGCCGTATCGTCAACATGTCCTCCGTTTCCGCCCAGCGCGGCGGCGGCGTCTTCGGCAAGGTCCCCTACTCCGCTGCCAAGGCCGCCATCCTCGGCTTCACCAAGGCCCTCGCCCGTGAGCTCGGTGACTCCGGCGTGACCGTCAACGCCATCACCCCGGGCGCCGTGGACACCAACATCCGCGTCGGCAGCACCGATGAGCAGGAAGCTGCCATCAACGCCGGCATCCCCCTGGGCCGCAACGCCACCACCGAGGAAGTCGCCGCCGTCATCACCTTCCTGTCCTCCGACGATTCCGCCTACCTGACCGGCACCACCATCGACATCAACGGCGGAAGCCACATGCACTAAGAGGGCGCCGGCCAAGGCAAGCTCAGCGGGCTACTCGACGATGACCCGCACCCGCTGCACCGTGTTGTTGCCCATGCCCTGGTAATTCCAGTGCTGCTCCAAGGGCTGGGTAGACCCGGCCGCGTCGGTGGCCCGGCACGCCAGTTCGTGGTGGCCGGGATCGGCCACCCATGGCAGGTTCCAGCCGCGCCAGGCAAAGGCACCGGCAGGCTTGTCCAGCTGCGCCGGAACCCACTTGCCGTCGATCCCGACCTCCACTTTCGTTATGGCGCCCTCACCGGACCACGCCCGGCCCTGGAGCATGACGGGCCCGCGGGGAAGGTACCTGCGGCGGGTGTAGAAGTCAGGAATGCCCGGCGGGACCATCAGGGACCGCACCCTGATCCGCGAAACCGGTGTGCCGGCGTCGTCCGCGTTGTGCTGGTAACGGTAGGCGACCGACTGCTGGAAGCCGGTGAACGGCGTCGTGACCACCTGGATCGACTGCAGCCACTTGACGCTGGCCATGCCATACCAGCCCGGGACGACGAGCCGCAGCGGATAGCCGTGCTGGGGCGGCAGTTCGGTGCCGTTCATCTTGTAGGCAAGGACGACGTCGGCCCGCGAGGCTTCCGCAATCGGCAGGCTCCGGGCGTACTGCTGCCGGACGCCGCCCTGGATGCCGGCATCCAGACCGGTGAAAACCACCTCGACGGCTTCGGGCTCGACGCCGGCCTGGGCCAGCAGGTATGCGAGCGGAACACCGGTCCACACGGCCGTTCCCACGCCCTCCAGCGTCCAGGGTTGGCTGAGCGGCCGCGGCCTCAGCAGCGAACGCCCGTTGCCGGCGCATTCCAGGGTCACCTGGACGCTAATGGCCGGATCCCGCTTCAGCGCCGCAAGGCTCAGTTCCATTGCCCGCTCCACGGCGCCGCCTATCCGGAGGTGCCACGCGCCACTGACCTGCGGAATGTCGAAGTGGGTCAGCACGTAATGCAGCCCGGGAGGAGTCACGTCCTCGCGCAGGGCCTCAAGCGGCATGGAGTGGTTCCGCACGGCGAGCTGCAGCTCTTCGCTGGTGAGCGGGCCATGCGTCGGTTCACCGGAGTGTGCTGTTACACCGGAATGTGCTGCGGGGCGGGCGGACGGTCGGCGTCGGTAGATCAGCTTGGACATGGCCTTGCGATTCTGCTGGGTGCTGCGGTTCCTCGGGGCTGCGGGGTGCAGCCGCGAATAGGCGTACTCCTCCTCACAGGTTTACGCCGCGCGCAAATGACCGTCAACAGCCCGGCCGCGTCGCCCCTAGAGCTGCGGCAGCTTCACCAGTTCCTCGAGTGCCATCGGGTCCTGGCCGGTGAGGCCGTGCACGTCCGTCGTCGCCCCTGCCAGCTCCCCGGCGGCGATCGCCGTGTACGTGCTGACCCAGGCCTCGACCTGCCAAGCCGGGGCGCCGTAGGAGGCGCGGGAGGCGAATGCCTCCTCCACAGTTTCGTGGTGGTACGTGACGGTCCTGCCCGTGGAACGCGAAAGCACCTCGGCGGCGCGCGCCAGCGAGATGTCCTCCGGGCCGGTCAGGTCGTAGGTTGCCCGGGCGTGAACGGCCGGGTCACGGAGCACGGCCACCGCGGACCGGGCAATGTCCTCCCGGGCGACGGCGGCCATCACGCCGTCGCCCGCCGGACCCCGGATGACGCCGTCCTCCCCGGCCAGCATGGGCAGGAAATCCAGGTAGAAGTTGTCCCGCAGGAAAGTGAACCCCATGCCTGAGGTCCTGATCCGCTCCTCAGTGGCGTAGTGGTCGCGGCCCAGCGTGAAGGTGCAGTCCGGCGCGGCCCCGAAGAAGGACGTGTACACAATGTGCTGCACGCCGGCCTCCGCGGCGGCATCCACGAACGCGTAATGCTGCTGCAACCGGTCCTCCGCCTCCGCCGCCGACACCATGAACAGGACCTTGACCCCTTCCAGGGCCGGCCGCGACAGTACTGGATCACCGTAACTGACCGCTACCGCCGGGGCGTCCTCCAAGTCGGGCGCCCGCCGGGGGTCGCGCACCAGCAGGCGCTGGGAAAACCCGGCGTCGGACAGCTGCCGGGCCACCATGCCGCCCAGGACCCCCGTGGCGCCGGTGATGGCAAGGTCTGGAAGGTCAGTCATTTGGACTCCTAGGCCTCGCGGGTTGCAGGGGACTTTGTTTTGGCCGGGTCCCGCTCAGCGAGGGAGCCGACGGCGGCGTCGATCTTCTTCAGGACGTCCGGTTCAAGGCGCACTCCGGCGGCCGCGGCGCTGTCGGCGACCTGTTCGGGCCGGGATGCGCCGATGATGGCCGAGGCCACGTTCGGGTTCTGCAGCACCCAGGCCACCGCCAGCTGGGGCATGGTCAGCCCGGTTTCCTCGGCGATGGGCCGCAACTCCTGCACCGCGGCCAGGACGTCATCCCGCATCCAGCGCTCGATCATCTTGGCACCGCCCTTGTCGTCGGTGGCGCGGCTGCCCTCCGGCAGCGGCTGGCCTGGCAGGTACTTGCCGCTCAACACGCCCTGCGCCATGGGCGACCAGACGATCTGGGAGACGCCCAGCTCCTCCGACGCCGGAACCACTTCCTCCTCGATGACCCGCCACAGCATGGAGTACTGCGGCTGGTTGGAAATCAGCTGGAAGCCCAGCTCCTTGGCCATGGCGTGGCCGTTGCGAAGCTGCTCAGCGGTCCACTCGCTGACTCCTATGTACAGGGCCTTTCCTTGCCGGACGATGTCCGCGAACGCCTGCATCGTCTCCTCGAGCGGCGTTTCAAAGTCGTAGCGGTGCGCCTGGTACAGGTCCACATAGTCCGTCTGCAGCCTGCTAAGGGACCCGTCGATGGATTCCATGATGTGCTTGCGGGACAGGCCGACGTCGTTCTTTCCCTTGGGCCCGGTGGGGCCGAACACCTTCGTGAAGATCTCTATGGACTGCCGGCGTTCACCCTTGAGCGCTTCGCCCAGAACGGTTTCCGCGGCGGTGTTGGCGTAGACGTCCGCGGTGTCGAAGGTGCTGATGCCGGCGTCCAGCGCCGCCCGCACGCACTGCGCCGCGACGTCGTTCTCCACCTGGGAGCCATGCGTGAGCCAGTTGCCGAACGTGATTTCCGAGATCTTGAAGCCGCTGTTTCCGAGGTATCTGAATTCCATGGGGTTCACGCTAGCGGAGATGGTTGCTCAGGGTAAGGGATGCCGGCGGCTTATCTCGCCGACTTCTCACAGCCGGCGCCCACCGCCGAACGGAAGGCGCAAGGAGCCCGACGGCATGGAGAACCAGCGCGGTCAGGCGCGGGCGCGGGCGTCCGGGTGCTGTGCGAGGGACGTCATGGAGCCGGTGTCCAGGACAGTGGCATGTCCGGCAACCGTCGGTTTCCGCGCAGGCTGCGGCGGCTGCGCCGACGGCGCCAAGGCGGACCGGACCGTTGCCCCCTTGCTGGAGGCACCCTTGCTGGTCGCGCCCGTGCCGGTCGCGCCCGTTCCGGGCGGTTCGGCCGGCACGGCATCGTGGCGCAGTGCCGATTTTACGAGCGGCGCCACCTGCGTCACGCTGGCCGCAGCCACGTCGGGCGGCGGCAGGTCCCGGACGGTGACTTTTATATCCGGCGCGGCGGCCCGGGCGCGCGCCACCGCACGGGCGTCGGCTGCAGCCACGGCGTCGGCCCAGCCTTTCGAGAGCACCGGCGGTACCGGCCGGGCGGCGGTCACCAGGGGGTGGTGGACGACGGCGCTGCGGAGCGCCTCCTGGAGGCCGGCGCGGGTCCGGAGCTTGTTCCAGTCGATCGGTGCGCGGGGCTCGCGGACCGGGCGGGGGGCCTTGGGGGCCTTTTTCGCCTTGGCTTTTGCCGGCGCCGTTTCCGCCCTGGCGGGCAACGGGCGGCCGTCCGCGGTGAGCCGCACGATCTCGATTGTTTCGTTTTTGGGGAGGCGGCCGAACAGCGCCATCACGATCAGCGCGACAAGGCGTCCCAGCCCTGCAATCACCAGCGTGAGCATGACACTGATGCACAGTCCGATGAACATGAGGAAGGCAACACCCAGGGTGCCAAAAAATGTCAGGTTCAGTGCAATCGTTGTCGGATCTTCCACTTCACCCTCCTTACCCTCGGCGCCCGGCCCGTCCCCAAGGATCGAGCCGGCGATTACGCCGGAAAACAGCCCCTAACCACCATACGGACTATTTACTGCCGACATGCCCGCATGGCAAGTAGCGGCAACTGTTGTTTCAAAGCTGTTATAGGACGCGGCCTTCCGCAGGCGCCGATAGGCTGATCCAGCAAGCGACCGCCACGTTCCCAGGGATGCCATGACCGAACCAGAACCCTTCTCCGGCAACTGCCCGTGCCTTTCAGGCGAGCAGTACACGGACTGCTGTGGCCGGTTCCACTCCGGCTCGGCAGACGCAGCCACCGCCGAGCAGCTGATGCGTTCCCGTTACTCGGCCTTCGTCCTGCTCCATGCCGATTACCTCCTGAAAACATGGCACCCCAGCACCCGGCCTGCGGAGCTGGACTTCGATCCGGGCCTGGAATGGCGGCGGCTGGACATCCTGTCCGTCGAGCGGGGCGGCCCGCTCGACACCGAAGGCACCGTGGAGTTCAAGGCGCACTTCCGTCAGGACGGCGAGCGGGGCGTCCACCACGAAACCAGCCGCTTCCTCAGGGCGGACCACCGCTGGTTCTATGTGGACGCCGTCGCGCTCTACCGGTAGCGGAACCTGCGGCCGCGCCCGGCCGCAGGTCACTTGTACTTCTGATTCAGTGTTCCTCGTAATCGGCCGTGGGAGTGAAACCGGCGCGGTCCACCTTGCGGTGGAAGTGCATGCCGGCCATGCCGCCCAGGACAGCGCCCACCAGCGCCACCAGGGCGACCACGACGGCGGCAATGATGCCGGTGGTGGTCACCTGGCCTTCGTTGACTGGAATCCGCGGGAAGCTGTTCAGCTGGGCCAGGATATTGAACTGCTCGCCCGCGATCATGCCGAGCACGGCCACGAGCACAGCCACGATCAGGGCCCAGATCCACACGGCGAACCCCTGCTTCGCGCCATTGAACCGGGCCATTCTGCCGGCGACGTAGCCACCGCTGTAGTAGGAGGCGAAGAGGATGACCAGCAGGACGATGATGCCCACGATTCCCACTGTCTGGTTTGAGGCTGCCCGGCCCACGGCGGCGTTCACGTCAGTGTTCGTGGCAAGTCCCACGGCGGTGCCTGCCGCGGCGACCAGGGCGGTCAGCAGCACGGCCATGCCCGTGGCGGCCAGCCAGCCAAAGAACGCCGAGCCAATCTTGATGCCGCCGAACGCCTCCTTCTGGCGGGCCGCGGCCATTTCCCGGGTGGCAAAGGCCGGGTCGTCGGAGCGTGCCGTGTCCGGGCGGCCGTCCTCTTCAGTGTCGGGCGTGTAGTCGCGCTCGGCGTACGGAGCGTCCGTGGTGTTGAGGGCCCGGGTGTGCGTGTCCGTCCAGGCGCCGGTGCTGGTGGCGCCCGTGCTTGTGGCACTGGAGCGGGCGGCGGAACTCCGGGTCTGGGTGGCATCGTAGACCGGAGTTGCCTCCGTGGGAGCGTCGGCGGAACTGCGCTCCGGGGTGCTGTAGCTGGCAGGGTAGGGCTCTGCCGCGCTGTGTTCAGGCCTGCTGCGTTCTGGCCTGTTGGGTTCGGACGTGCCTGATTCAGGGGAAGTGCGCCGGGGGCGCTTGTCCTCAGAGCCGATTGGGCTGCTCATCAGCGACTCGCTTTCATTGAACGGACCCGGACTCAGGGGCCTAAGCCGGGCAACGCAATGCCTGAGGCCAAGGCACTGGCCTCAGTTTCTAGCTAACTCCGTTCAATGGGCATTAGCAAGGATGCTTAGTATTTTGGTTTTGGCGCGTCTCCCCTTGTCAGAAACGGTGTGGGCGGTCAGGGCTGGCGTTCGGGTGGCCCCCGCGTCAGGCGTCCGGTGACTGCTGGTTGGTGCGGTCAGCGGTAGGCGCGGTGCAGGTTTTCCTTAGCCGACTCGCGGGCGGAGGCATCGGCGATCCATGGGCCGGTCCCTTCGGACTGGTCCAGCACGCCGGCCTCCAGCCACGTGTAGTCACCGGCGAGCACCTTGCGCGCGAGGTCGCGGTCGCCGTCGTCGGTGTTGCGCCACAGCTGGTCGAAATATTCGTCCACCCGGACGCGTGCCTGCTCGCAGAAGGCGTCGGCCAGTTCAAACGCGGTGGCGCCTCGTTCAGGTGCGGTCCGGAGCAGCATCTCGGCGCGCGAGCAGCAGGCCGCCATGGCGAACAGCTCGGCTCCAATATCGACGATCCGGCCAAGGAAGGCCTGCTTGTGTTCCAGTCTGGCCTGCCAGCGGCCCATGCCATAGAAGGTCTGCCGGGCCAGCCGCCGCGAGGACCGCTCCACGAAGCGGAGGTGCTTGGCCAGCCGCCCGAAGTCGCCGTAGGACCGCGGATCCATGCCGGCGCCGGCCACCAGTTTGGGCAGCCATTTTGCGTAGAAGCCGGAGGCTCCGACGGCGGCCCGCGCCTTGTCCGAAAGGCTCGCCTCCGCGGAGGCCAGGTCCCCGGCCGCGGCGAGGTGCGCGTCCACGGCCTCGCGGGCTATGAGCAAACGCATGATCTCGGACGAGCCCTCGAAGATGCGGTTGATCCGCAGGTCGCGCAGCTGCTGCTCGGCGGGGACGGCCCGCTCGCCGCGGGCCTCGAGTGACTCCGCCGTCTCGAAGCCGCGGCCGCCGCGGATCTGCACGAGTTCGTCCGCGATCCGGTAGCTGATCTCGGTGGACCACAGCTTGGCCAGCGCCGCCTCAATGCGGACGTCCTTCTGCCCGGCGTCGGCCATTTCCGCGGACAGCTCGAATACGGCGTCAAGGGCGAACGCCGTGGCTGCGATGAATGCGATTTTCTTGCTGACTGCCTCATGCTTGCCCACCGGGCGGCCCCACTGGGTGCGGGCATTGGACCATTCCCGCGCGATCTTGAGGCTCCAGCGGCCCGTCGCCACGCACAGCGCGGGCAGCGAGAGTCTGCCGGTGTTCAGCGTGGTGAGCGCAATTTTCAGACCCTGGCCTTCACGGCCGAGCCTGTTGGCGGCCGGCACCCGGACCTGGTGGAACCGGGTCACCCCGTTCTCGATGCCACGCAGGCCCATGAAGGTATTCCGGTTCTCCACCGTGATCCCCGGGGTGTCCATGTCCACTACAAACGCGGTAATGCCGCCCTTGTGGGCCGCGCCGTCCGCGTCGGTATGCTGCGGCACCACTGCCATGACCACCACGAGTTCGGCGATCACCCCGTTGGTGGTCCAGAGTTTGACACCATCCAGAACGTAAGACCCGCCGTCCGCGCTGGGGACAGCGGTGCTGCCCATCCGCGCGGGGTCGCTGCCGACGTCGGGCTCGGTCAGCAGGAATGCGGTGACGGCCCCCTCCGCGCAGCGCGGCAGGTACTCGCGTTTCTGTTCGGCCGTGCCGAACACCTTCACCGGTTCCGGTACGCCGATGGACTGGTGGGCCGAGAGCAGTGCGCCCAGGCTTGGGTGCACCGATCCCAGCAGCGCCAGCGCCCGGCCGTAGTAGACCAGGGACAGGCCCAGGCCGCCGTACTCCTGCGGTATTTTCATGCCGAACACGCCCAGCTCTGCCAGGCCGCGGAGGTACTCGTCGGGAATTTTTGCATCGCGCTCGATGATCCGTCCGGACATGGTGCGGCAGAATTCCGTCAGCCGTGCCATGAAGGCCTCGCCGCGTTCCACGTCATCGGGCTTGGCGGCGGGCCAGGGATGGATGAGGGCCAGGTCGAAGCTGCCGAGGTACAGGCCCTTGGCGAAGCTGGGCCTGGCCCACTCGGTTTCGCGTGCTGCCTCGGCGATGGCGCGGGCATCCTCTGCGGACGCCCCCGCGCCGATCTTCTCGGGAGCAACGGGTGTTTCGGACGCGGGACTGTCCACGGGCGGGACGGCGCCAGTGCCGTCCGCAGCTGTGCTCGCGGTGGCTGTGCTGTGACCAGCCCTGCTGTCGGGTGCCTGGCGTTCAGTTGCCTGGCTGTCAGTGGCGGAGCTCACGGGGCATCTCCTCTGACCGGATGACCGGCTCAAAGCCCTGGGTCCGCCGCGGGTGGAGAACCCTTCAGCTGTCCCTCAATGCTACCCGCGGGTAGGTTCCGGTGCTAGGGGATGGCTGCCCCTGAAATTCCGCGGGAAACTCGACTCCAGAGGCGTGGTGCACCAGACTGTCCCAGGCGTGGTTGATCCCGTGGACGGTCCTGAGCAGGGCCGCGGCAATGACCACCCAGGCCAGCCTCCCCACGCCTACCAGGACGAGGGCGGCGAATGCCGCCACCGCCACGAAGAGGACAAGTGCCAAGGCAACCATCAGCGTTCCGATGAACACCAAGGTGCCTGTCTCCACTGCACTCAAGTCGAACTGCATGCTTCCCCCTGCGCCGTTGCTGCGGATGGATCAGACCAGTAGCTCGAGACTAGGGCCATGGGCGGAGCTTCCTCTAGCGCCTCGGCCATGCTGTGGCCGCGTTGATACGGGATCGAGACAATACTGCGCCGTAGGTCACGGAGTGATTGCGAAAACCTCATGTGTCACACCAGTAACGTTGCGTGGCGGGCACGCGGAGCCGGCTCCGGGGTGGCGGGGAACCGCGGCGCGGGCCGCCCGGGGCTCTGCGTTAACCTTGTAGTTGGCAGTTTTCGGGTTTCCGCTGCCCAGACCATCCCCCAAGCTGCCGAAGGAGAGTGTGTGCCCAGGTCCGCTACGTCCTCCGCTGACGCGATCAGCGCCAGGCTCAGGGACCTTGAGCTCCTCACCAAGGGGTCGGCATGGGCCCTCACCCGTTCCGCCCCGTGGGTGATCGCTGTCCTGCAGGCATCCTTCACCCGCACCCGGCCGCAGCTTCCGCTGGAAGAATTCCATGCCGACGTCGACTCCTTCCTTGAGCAGTTGCGCCGCCATGACCCGGGGCTGGGCGGCCACGCCAATGGGAAGTCCTTCGGCGATGAGTGGACCCGCAAGCAGTTCCTGACGCGCCGGAACCAGTCGGGGCAGATCGTGTACGAGGTCACCGAGCCGGCCGCCCGCGTCCTGGCGTTCCTGGACAGCCTCTCCAGCGAAAGGTCCACGCTCAACGGGTCCCGCCTGGGCACGCTGCTGGGCGACGTTGAGAAGCTCGCCAACGAGACCAACCCGGACCAGAGCGCCCGGCTCGAAGCGCTCGAGGAGGAGATCGGGGAGCGGCAGCAGCTGATCGAGGACATCAGCTCCGGTGACTTCGACGGCCTCCTCGACGACGACCAGGCCGTCGAAGCGGCCGGCAACATCCTGGACCTCGCGGCCAGCCTGCCCGCGGACTACAAGAAGATGCGTGACCGGATCGAGGAGCTCGTGGGCGAGCTCCGCAACCAGATCATCGAGGAATCCCTGACCAAGGGCGCCACGATGGCCCAGGTTCTTGAGGCGGACAAGCGGCTGCGCCAAAGCCCGGAGGGCAGGACCTTCCGTTCCTTCACGGCCTTCCTCGAGGACCCGCAGCAGCAGCTGCGCTTCCGTTCCGCGATCGGCGAAGTGCTCAGCCGGCAGTTCGCGGACGACCTGTCGCCGGAGGACCGCGAAACCCTGAAAAATTTGGTGGCTGAGCTCCGGCAGCAGCACAGCCAGATCCAGCGCATCTACGGCAAGCTCAGCGAGAGCCTGAACACCTACGTCCAGAGTGACGATTTCCGTCAGTCGGTGCGGCTCCGCAAGGTGCTGCGGGAGGCCGAACAGGCCATCCGGTCCATGCCCTACGAGCGCGAACGGCCTGGCCTGGTCCGGGGTCCGGTGCTGTTCAACGCAGGTTTCGAATCCCTCGCCATGGTCAAGCTTTTCGACCCCGATGAGTTTGCTGCCCCGCCCAGGCTCGCCGACCCCATCGCGTTCAGCGACTCGGACCGGGTCCGCTCGCCCCGGACCGCCAAGGCCAGGCCGGAGGCGATCCGCGCCGCGGCAGCCGGGGCCTCCACCCTCGCCGAGGCGTGGGAGCAGCTGGCGCCGGAGGAACAGCACATCAACTCCATCCGGGCGCTCCTCTCGCACGCACTCCACACCGGTGCCGGCTTTGACCAGCTGGCGTGGGAGGCCCTCGACTTCGAACAGATAGACGGCACCACCCGCAAGGCGTACCTGCCGGTGGTAACGCTCAAGAAGGATTAGCGATGACTGAAGAGATTACGACGGCGGACGCCGCGGCCCAGGGGGCCGAGCCCACCGAAACCCCGCTGGTTGAGCCTGTCGAAACCCCCGGGATATCGACAAGCCCAATCACCGGCTCTGTCAGCCCCCGCGACACGTTTGTGGACGGCGCCGCACTCTTTCCGGGCGATACCGGCGTGCTTCCGATGAAGGTCCGCCAGGCTCTCGTGAAGCTGCTGAAGGGTCCGTACGTTGACGGCGGCCGGGACGAGAAACTCTGGACAACGCTGCTGGACAACCAACTGGTCCTGCGCAGCCGGCTCTCCGAGCTGTTCCTCACCCTGCAGCTGGACCACGAGAAAAAGATCGCTGTGCTGCGCCCCGTCGACCCCGAAGCGATCGGCGGCAGCGCCCGCTCGAGCATCCTGCGTCAGCAGCGGGCGCTGAGCCGCGTGGAGACCATCGTGCTGCTCCGCCTGCGGCTCCTGCTGGACCGCCACGTCACGGCGCAGACGGACCCTACCATCACGCGGGAAGAAATCGCCGAGCTCGTGGCCCACTACCAGCCGGCAGGCCAGCAGGACGCGCTGCGCGACTCCGACGTAGTGAACCGGGCCATCACCAAACTCCTGGCCCGGCAGCTCCTGCTCGCCACCGGCCTGGATGACGTCTACACCATCTCCAACGCCCTGCCACTGGCCCTCCCTTTCGACAACATAGGTGACATCCCCGCCCAGATCGAAGCCCTGATAGCCGCAACGGCAGACCCCACAGGCACCGAAGCAATGCTGGAACTCGACGCCGACCAGCCCTCAGACGATAACGACGACGCCGATACGAACGACTCTGATGCCGCCGCTCAAGGTGACGTAGGGAAAGACGGAGCAGCCGATGCCGCCCAGGGAGTGGCATCGGGCCTGTCGGAGCCGCGCGCTGGGCTGATCGAAGATCAGCTGCGCGGCGAAGGGGCGGGGGCGGCATCGGCTGCGGAGTCAAACGCAACCACGGCTAAGGAAGAGAGCGCCAAGTGAGTATTGCGAGCATGCTTCCGCTGGGCGACGTCGTTAACCCGGGCCAGATGCGCCTCGCCCTGGTGCAGGTGGTCAACTGGGGTACGTTCCATGGCGCCCATACGATGCACGTGGACCGCAACGGCACCCTGCTCACCGGCAACTCCGGCGTGGGCAAGTCGACGCTGTTCGACGCCATGCTGCGGGTGTTCGACGCCCGGCCGCGCTCCAACGAGGCAGCAGCCCAGCGGTCGGGCGCCGTGGAGGACAAGCGGACCACGTTCACGTATATGCGCGGCAAAGTGGGGGACAAGGCCGTCGGCGAGGGCTCGGCCAGTGCGTTCCAGCGCCCCGGTGCCACCTGGTCCGCCGTCGCCCTGACGTTCGACAACGCGGCAGGCACCAAGGTGACGGTGTCGGCGCTGTTTGACCTGCCCAAGAACGGCACAGAGTCGAGCGTTGGCCGGTACTACCTGATCGACAACAGGCCGCTGGACCTCGGCGCCATCGAGGACATTGCGGAGAAGCGGTTCACCAGGGCTGCGCTGGAAAACATTTTCCCGGACGCCCAGGTCTTTGACGTGCACAAGGCCTTCGCGGAGCGGTTCCGCCGGCTCCTGGGCATCAACTCGGACCAGGCGCTTCCGCTGCTCCGGGTCATCCAGGCCGGCAAGGGCCTGGGCGGCAGCGTGAACACGTTCTTCCGCGACCAGGTGCTGGACGCGCCGGCCACCCTGGCGGCTGCGGACGACGTCGTCGAGGAATTCAGCAACCTCATGTCCATCCGGCAGCGGCTGGAGGACGTCCGGCAGCAGCGCGACCAGCTGGCCCCCGTCCCGGGACTGAACAGGGAGTACGCGCAGTCGCTGCTGGACGCGAACAGGCTGCGTGAACTCGCAGGCGAGGAGTTCGAGTCCTACCGTCAGCAACTTGCTGTTACCGTGCACGAGAAAACGCTCGCCCGCTTCAAGGCGCTCGCCCAGGCGAAGGCCAAGGAGCTCGGAGCGGAACGCGGCGTGCGGGACGGGCTCGCCAAGGAGCTCCGGCAGCTGGAGGCGGAGTACAACAACCAGGGCGGCAACGCCATCTCCTCGATCGAGCAGTCCCTGGAGAACGCCCGGGTGGGGCTGAAGCTCCGCCAGCAGATGGAGGAGGCGGCCCGGCAGGCGCTGACGGATGCCGGCCTGGATCTGGAATGGACGGCAGAGGGTTGGGAGCAGGCCCACGAACAGGCGGCCACCCGCTCCGCCGAGCTGAAGGATGACTCCGCGGCCCTGCAGGAGCTCCGCTTCGAGGCTTTCGACGCCCACGCGACAAAGAAACGTGAGCTTGCCGCGGCCGAGCAGGAGCTTGTGTCGCTGAAAACGCGCAAGTCCCTGCTGCCGCCGTCGAGCATTGAAAACCGGGCCGCCATTGCCGCGGCCACCGGCGTCCCCGAGGAGCAGATGCCGTTCGGTGGCGAGCTGATAGACCTTGCCGAGGGCCAGGATCATTGGCGCCCCGCCGCTGAACGTGCCCTGCGGAACCTGGCCACCACGCTGCTTGTTCCGGGCGAGCACTTTGCCGCTGTCACCCGCTACCTGAACGACCACGCCGTCCGAGGCGCCCTGCGCGCGGTGGACGTGTCCAAGCCGCTCGCCGGAGCGGCGCTGGCCGTGGAGGACGTGGCCGACGGCGACCTGCTGACCAAGCTGGATATCCTCACCACCGGGGCAAAGGGCGGGTCCGCCGCACAAGCTAGTGTGTGGATCCGTGAGCGGATCGCCCTCGACTTCGCGTACCCGTGCGTGGAGAACCCCGACGAACTGGCGGCCCTGGACAAGGGCCTGAGCCTCGGCGGCGTGGTCAAACGCAACCGGCACACCGTGGAGAAGGACGACCGGTTCACCAGCCGGCAGGACTACGTCCTCGGGTTCGACAATGCCTCCAAGCTGGAGCTCGTGGCCGGACAGGTGGAGGACCTGCGCCAGGAACTGGCCAAGGCGGCACAGCTGGCGCAAAGCCGCGAGGAATCGCACCAGGGCCTGTCCCGGCAGCTCGAGGCGCTGCGCAAAGTGGCCGAGGACAACCGCCCGTGGGAGCAGGTGTCGGCCGCAGTGGCGGCAGACGAGCTTGCCAGGATCGAGCAGCGGCTCAAGGACGCCCTTGCGGCCCAGACGGACCTTGAACCGCTCCGCGCCAACATCGAGGCGGCGCGCCAGAAGCACCAGTCCAGCACCGAGGCTGCCGCGGTGCTGCAGAGCGAGTACAAGGCGCTGGACCAGCAGCTCACCGCCTCCGACTCGCTGCTGGAAGCCGCGCGCCTCCGCCTGAACCAGGCGCCGCCGTCGGACTCCACCTCCGCCGCGCTGGCGCCGTACTTCGCCGAATTCGGCGACGTCACCGAGATGCATGAGCTGGACAATCTCGCCAGCCGGGTGCGCACCCAGCTGCTCGGCGACCTGCACGGTGCAGAGTCCCGGGCCCAGGCTACGTCGGAGCGGCTCACCCGGATCTTCGAAGGCTTCGTCCGCGACTGGGGCACCGCGATTTCGGCCGACCACGGCACGTCCATCGGCGCCGTCGGCGAGTTCGAGGCCCGCTACCACGCGATCATCAATGACGGATTGCCGGCACAGGAGGCCGAGTTCCGGCAGTTCTTCAACCAGCGCACGCACGAGTCGTTCAGCACGCTGCTCCACCTGCTTGACGAGGAACGCCGGTCCATCACTAGCAGGATCCTGCCGCTGAACGGGATCCTGTCCGAGGTGAATTTCCACGAGGGCAGCTACCTGGAACTCGACATCAAGCAGACCTTGCCGGCCACGGCCAAGCAGTTCAAGGACGCCATCCAGAACGCGCTGAAGACCCGTCACATTCGGCCGGCCAAGGCAGAGGCAGCCAAGGCGGACGCCGGCCAGAACGACGACGCCGAGCTGACCGCCCGCTACAAGTCCCTGGAGACGCTGGTGAAGCGGCTGGGGTCGCAGACTCCTGAGGACCGGCGCTGGCGGGCCGAGGTGCTTGACGTGCGCGGGCACCTGTTCATCCAGTGCAAGGAGCACCGCGAGGTGGACACCCCCGGGAAGAAGGGCGGCAAGCGTACGGACGTGTTCATGCACGCCGACACCGGCTCGATGTCCGGTGGTGAGCGGCAGCGGTTCACGGCGTTCATCATGGCCGCGGCGCTGAGTTACCAGCTGGGCATCGCCGAGCAGGGCTTCACCACGTACGGCACGGTGATGATGGACGAGGCGTTCGTGCTGGCCTCCGAGGAATTCGCCGGCGCAGGCATCAAGGCGCTGCACGAGTTTGGGTTCCAGCTGCTCCTGGCGGCGCCGGAGAACGTCATCGACCTGTCCCGTCACCTGGGCTCAGTCACAGAGATCCTGCGGGACAGGCGCACCAATCGCTCCGGCGTGCTCACCGCGCCCGTTATCACCCCGAAACCGGGCACAGAAGGCCGATGGCGCTCCGAGGCCAATCCCGTCGATATCGTGCTGCGCTAGTCCATAACGCTTTCGCGCGGTTTATAACAAATCGATGGATTTATTGCGCCGGCCCTAGTGGCGGGGGATTTTGGCGTGCCACTGTGGTGACTCCACCAGTCTTCGCCAAACGCTCCACGGGGTCATGGACACTCCCATGCGGCGGGCAGAGCAGCCCCCGTGAGCTTGACGGCGTCATCATGAAAGGCACCATCATGCGCCCTGCGTTCCGCGCCCCCCTCGTCTCTGTCCTTGCTGCTGCCGCCGCCTTCGCCCTGGCCGGCTGCGGGGCCGTGGTCTCGGCGGCCCCGTCGACGTCGTCCGCGGCAGCTTCCGCACCGGCACCGGCGTCACCGAACCCTTCAGCTTCCGCCGCTGGCGGCGCCGGCGGTGCGGCTACACCGGGGACCACGCCGTCGTCCGCTCCGGCGCCCGCCGAGCTGAAGACGTACACGTTCCCGAACGGCCACGTGTCCTTCAAGTACCCGGCCGGCTGGAAGGTTGAGCTCTTCACCGGCGGCGGGTCGCCGTCCGAGTCGGCCACGGCCACGGTTGTCGACGCGAGCGGCACCGAGCAGGCCACGGTGTACTCCGGACGGGCCGCCGACGGCGTCTCCCACCCTGTGACCCGCACCGTCTACGAGTCCGCGCCGGTTCCGGGACTCGCGGCGCAGCCCGCGCCGGCTGCCCACTACGGGTTCTACGTGGACCGGATGGACGGCAACGCGACCTACCGGATGCACCTGGCGGCAGGCGCGCCCAAATCGGGGCAGGGATCCGCCCTCGACGGCATCATCCGCGCCGGGGACGGCGTCATCCTGGCTGACGTGAAGTTCATCGAGAACCCCTTCGCCAATGACGCCGCGGCCAAGTCCTGGCTGGCAGGCGCCGAAGGGCAGGCCCTCAAAGCGCTGCTGCTGAGCATCTCGTACAGCTGACGCTCTATCAGTTGTGGTCGGGCGTGGCCCGACGCTCTCTCAGTTCCTGCAACAAATCCGCCAACGCTCCCGCACCTAGGTGCGGGAGCGTTGCGGTGTGGACGAGGGGATGAGCGTTTTTGCCTTAGGCATGTGCGGCCGTGCAGGCGTCGATCGGTGCCTGCACGATCCCGCCGTAGTAGGCCACCAGCTCGTCAAAGTCCCAGCTGTCGAAGAGTCCCAGGGTCCGCACGGTTTCGCCGAAGCCGGTCATCAGTGCGGTGACAGTCGACGCGTAGCGGCGGTCCGGCGTCGCATCCCCGATCAGCTGTGCGATGCTGCCGACGTAGCGTTCGCGCAACTCGTTCCGCGCCGCTTCGGGATCCGGGGCATCGTGAACATTGATCGGAATAATGGCCCACGGCTCGTGCATGCCGCGTTCCCGCCGCATCAGCACGCGGAAGACCAGGGCGCCACCGAGCTCGGAGGCCGGGACGGACAGCTCGGTGAGCAGCGACTCGTCCGGCTGCACCGCTGCGAAGAGCTTGGCCTTGGAGATAAACAGTTTCATCACCAGGGCCGCGGAAACCCCGGCCTCAGCGGCGATGTCCCTGACCGTCACGGCCCGGTAGCCGCGTTCGCCGAACAGCCGGTCCGCCGCGGTGAGGATGGACTCCTGGCTGGGGCTGCTCATGCGCGCACCGGCTCCCCGCCGATCCCTTCTGCGCTGTTCACTTCAGGGGCGCGTTCAGCGGCTAGGTCCACGGTCACGGACCGGTTGTCGACGGCGAGCTTCCGCGCCACGGCTTGATGAGTCACGGGATGAAGCATAGCCACTATGTAGCGTCCGGCGGCGGGCAGCGGAAGTGTGTACACGCCGTCGTCGTCAGTCCTCGCGGTGTCCACATGCTCCCCGGTGGCGTGCAGCAGTGTGACCACGGCGCCGGTCACGGGCTCGCGGCCGATGGCCGCCCGGCCCCTGATTTCCAGCCGCTCCTGCAGGAGGAAGTTCTGCTTCAGCGTGCGGCCGTCGAAATCGAAGACCTCCGCCATCGGCGCCCAGCCCGCGGCGTTGGCCACCACGAGGTACTTCCCGGCACCAGGCAGCGCCACCGAATAATTGCCTTCGGTGTCCACGCGGCTCCAGTCCACCGGCTCGCCCTCCGTCTGGAGGACGGTGACGACGGCGGGAGTAAGCGGGCGGTGGTCAGGTGCCAGGACGCGCCCCTGCACCACCAGTTCCGCTGCCGCCGGTGCTGCGGGGCGGTGGGTGGTGGTGCGCGGGATGAAGACGGTGGCGAGGACGGAGGCGGCGGAGGCCAGCGCGGCCATCCAGAACACATCCCGGAACGCATCGAACGAAGGCAGCCGGGCGGCGCCGAGCGGAATGGTGACCGAGGTCAGAACTGCGGCGACGGCGGCGCTGGAGGTCGACGTGCCAATGGAGCGGACCAGGCTGTTGAGTCCGTTGGCGGAAGCGGTCTCCGTGATCGGGACGGCACCCATGATCAGTGTTGGCATGGCGGCATACGCGATGGCCGTGCCGACGCTCACCACGGTGGAACCAATGATCACCCAGGTGATGGAGTCGTAAAAGAAGACCCGGCCCACGTACCCGACGATCATCACTGCGGCGCCGGCCAAGAGGGCGGACCTGCCGCCGAAGCGCCGGATGATCCCTCCGGACACCGGTGCGAACACCACCATGGCCAGTCCGGACGGCACCATGCAGAGGCCGGCCGTGATGACGTTCAGTTCAAAGCCGTAACCGGTGGCTGCGGGGAGCTGGAGCTGCTGCGTGGTGAGGAGCATGTTGGCGAACATCGCGAAACCGATCAGCAGTGACGCGAGGTTGGTCATCAGGACAGGCCTCCGCGCCGTGGTGCGAAGATCCACCATGGGCTGGCCCACCCTGAGCTCGTAGGGAATCCAAACGGCCAGCAGCAGTGCCGCTGCGAGGAACAGCAGCAGCACTGGTTCCGAGCCCCAGCCCCAGGCGCCGCCTTTGGAAATGGCCAGCAGCAGTGATCCGAGTGCGGCGGACAGCACCAGTGCGCCCGCATAGTCGAAGCGGCCGGGAGTGCGGACCTTGGATTCCGGAACCACAAGCACCACTGCCAGCAACAGCAGCATGCCGGCCCCGGCGGAAACCCAGAAGATCGACGTCCAGCCGAGGCTTTCATAGAGGAGTCCGGCGAGCGGCAGGCCCATGGCGCTGCCGATGCCCAGGGTGGCGCTCATGAGTGCCACCGCGGAGCCCATCTTTTCCTTCGGCAGCTCATCGCGCATGATGCTGATGCCCACCGGGATCAGCGACGCGGAAAACCCTTGCAGGGCGCGGCCGATGATCAGCCACAGGAAGGTCCCGCCCAGGGCGGCCATGACCGAACCGGCCACCATGATGGCCAGGCAGATGACCATCATCTTCCGCTTGCCGTACATGTCGGCGCTGCGGGACACGATCGGGGTGGCGACGGCGCTGGCGAGGAGTGTGGCCGTGACCAGCCAGGATGCGTCGTCGGGCGTGACGGACAGGATCCGTGGAAAGTCGGGCAGCAGGGGCACCACGAGGGTCTGCATGAGTGCGACCAGCGTGCCGCTGAGCGCGAGGACCGTAGTGATGGCGGAGGCGCTGCGGGTTGCTTTCGGGGCAGAGTGTGCTGTGGCAGGGGGTGCTGTCATGTGCGGCAGGCCTTTGTGGGGGAGGGTGCCCGATTGACGGGTGAACGGGCGTTTACTCCTTCGAGTGAACCATCGTTCACCCTTGGCTGGCAAGACAGTTTGGAGTTACGCTGGCCACTCGGGGCAATTAAGTGACGCAAACCTTTCGTAATCTCCGCAAGGATAGGCTAGCCTTACTTAGGTTCGCTTCATTCACCTAAGGAGTTCCGTGACTTCCCCCCTCTTCCGCGGCCGGTCGGCCGTTCCCGGCCGCTCGGCTGCCGCTGGCACCACGCGCCGCTCACTGCTCAAGACCGCCGGCAAGGCCACCGCCGTCCTCGCCGCCGCGGCACTTTCCCTCACCGCATGTTCCACCGGGCCCGCCTCTTCCTCCGCTTCGGAAGCCAGCGCCACTTCATCCGCCAGTGCGCAGTTCCCCGTGACCATCAAGCACGTCTTCGGCCAAACCACCATCAAGGAGCAGCCCAAGCGGGTCGTCACGGTCTCCTGGGTCAACGACGACGTTGCCATTGCTCTGGGCGTGGTTCCGGTGGGCGTGCCCAAGAACGAATGGGGCGGCAATGACAAGGGCTCGACGCCGTGGAAGGACGCCGCGCTGGAGAAGCTCGGCGCGGGCTTCGGTTCGGACAAGGCGCCGGTCCAGTTCTCCGAGGCTGACGGCATCAACTTCACTGAGATCGCCAAGCTCAACCCTGACGTCATTTTGGGTGCCTACTCCGGCCTGACGGAGGAGGACTACAAGAAGCTCACGGAAATTGCGCCCGTTGTTGCGCATCCCGAGCTGGCCTACGGCACGTCCTGGCAGGACTCCACGAGCATCATCGGCAAGGCGCTGGGCAAGGAAGCCGAAGCCACGAAGCTGATCGCCGACACCGAGGCCACCGTCAAGGACAAGGTCTCCGCCTACCCGCAGCTCGCTGGCAAGAGCTTCATCTACGGAAACCTCGAGCCGGCCAAAAGCGACGGCGTGAACGTGTACACCGCCAACGACAACCGCCCGCGCTTCCTCAGCGAGATCGGCATGAAGCTCGCCCCCGTGGTGGAGGAGAACTCGAAGGGCTCCAAGGAATTCTTCATCCCGTGGTCCGCAGAGAAGGCCAACGAGCTCAATTCCGACATCTTCGTGACCTGGGTCCCGGACGCCAAGACCACAGAGTCCATCAAGGCTGACCCGCTGCTGGGCCAGATCCCGGCCATCAAGAACGGCGCCATGGTCGCGGACTCGGACAACACGCTCACCCTGTCCATCTCGGCCTCCTCGCCGCTGAGCCTGCCGTGGTCGCTGGACAAGTTCCTGCCGCAGCTGGCCAAGGCCGCCGACAAAGCTACTGCCGCGGTCTAGCAGGCAACTCCCATGACACCGAGCACGACGACGGCGGCAAATCAGCGCGAACTGGCAGGTAATGACGCCAAACCCGGCGTTACAGGGCATTACCAGCCAGTTCGCGCTCCCCTGGAGTGGAAAGCTCCCGGGCCGCGCGCCGCCTGGCTGCTGGCCGCCGTCGTCGTGCTCGTTGTTGTCTGCGGCGCCTCACTTGCCGTGGGCGCCCGTGGCCTGGCCCTCGAAACCGTGTGGCAGGCACTGACCCGGTTCAACCCGGCAGACGGCGAGCATGCCGTGGTGCATGCCCGGATCCCGCGGACCGTCTTGGGCCTGCTCGCCGGTGCGGCGCTGGGCCTGGCGGGGGCGGCCATGCAGGGCGTGGCCCGGAACCCGCTGGCGGACCCGGGCATCATCGGCGTCAACGCCGGCGCCGCGCTGGCCGTGGTCACCGGAATCTACGTCTTCGGCATCTCCTCGCTGACCGGCTACATCTGGTTCGCGTTCATCGGCGCTGCTGCTGCCGCCGTCGTCGTTTACCTCATTGCCTCCATGGGCCGGGACGGCGCGACGCCGGTCAAGCTCGCCCTGGCGGGCGCCGCCCTGAGCGCGGGGTTGTTCTCACTGATGAACGTCATCCTGGTCTCCAGCCAGGACACCCTTGACCGCTTCCGGTTCTGGCAGGTGGGCGGCATTGCCGGCCGCGACTGGTCCGTGGTGCTGCCCGGGCTGCCGTTCCTTATCGCGGGGGCACTGATCGTACTTCTGACAGGACGGGTCCTCAACAGCCTCGCGCTGGGCGACGACGTCGCCCGCGGCCTGGGCCAGAACGTCGGCGTGGCCCGGGCCGTCACCGCGCTGGGCATCGTCCTGCTGTGCGGGTCGGCCACGGCGCTCGCCGGCCCCATCGGGTTCGTGGGCCTCGTTGTCCCGCACGCCGTCCGCTCCCTGACCGGCCCCGACTACCGCTGGATCCTGCCGTTCTCCGCCGTGCTCGCACCCGTGCTGCTGCTGGTGTCAGACATCGTGGGCCGCGTAGTCCTGCTACCCGGCGAGGTCCCGGCCGGCATCATGACCGCCCTGATCGGGGCGCCGGTCTTCGTCTGGCTGGTCCGCCGCGGCAAAGGGGCGGGCCTGTGACTCCGCACCAGCTGCGCGAACGGGCAGATAACGCCCTCAAAACCCCCGAAACAGGGCATTATTTGCCCGTTCGCGCGTCGACCAGGGCGCTCTTCCTGAACCGGACGGCGGTACTGGCCGCCGGCGTCGTGCTTCTCCTGGCCGCAAACATCCTGCTGGGCAGCTATACCGTGACCATCCCGGATTTCTTCAAAATCCTCGCCGCCCACTTCACCGGCGGCGAGAAGATCCCCGGCGCCAGCTTCATCGTGATGGAGGCCAAGCTGCCGCGGGCGGTCATCGGCACGCTGATCGGGGTGGCCTTCGGGCTCTCGGGCGCCCTGTTCCAGACCATGCTCCGCAACCCGCTGGCCAGCCCCGACGTGATCGGCATCAGCTACGGCGCCAGCGCGGCAGCGGTGCTGGCCATCGTGGTGTTCGGCGCCTCCGGTGCGGCCGTGTCCGGTGCTGCCCTCGGCGGCGCCATGGCCGTGGCAGCCCTGATCTACGGCATTTCCCGCAGCGGGTCCCTGGGGCTCGGCGGCGGCAGCCGCGGGAACGCCGCCGGCAACCGCCTCGTCCTCGCCGGCGTCGGCATCGCCGCTGCCCTGCACGCCATGGTCAGCTTCCTCATGACCCGGGCCGACATCCGCACCGCCGCGGAGGCCCTGATCTGGATCAACGGCTCGCTCAACTCCGCCAGCTGGGACCGTGCGGGAGTGCTGGCCCTGACGCTGATGGTCCTGGTCCCGGTAGCCGCCCTGCTGGCCGGACCGCTGCGCATCCTCGAACTGGGGGACGACGCCGCCGCGGGACTCGGCATCCGCGTGGCCGCGACCCGGCTGGCTCTGGTGCTCACCGCCGTCGCGCTCGCAGCGGTGGCGACGGCGGCCGCCGGGCCGGTGGCGTTCGTCGCCTTCCTGGCTGGCCCCATCGCCCGCTGCTTCACCGGCAAAGCCAGCCTCCCGGCGTCGGCCCTGGTGGGCGCCCTGATCGTCCTCGCGGCGGACTACTTCGCCGCCAATGTCGCGCCGCTGCTGCTGGACGGCACCGTCCTGCCGGTCGGCGTCGTCACCGGCGCACTCGGCGCCCCATTCCTGCTGTGGCTCCTGGTCACATCCAACCGAAAGGATGCCTGATGGCTGTTCTGCAAGCCCGGGACCTCACGCTGCAGTACGACCAGCGCCGGGTCGTGGAAAACCTCACGGCGGAGATCCCCGAGGGCAGGGTGACCATGATCGTGGGCGCCAACGCCTGCGGAAAATCCACGCTGCTGCGCGGCCTGTCCCGGCTCCTGAAGCCTGCCGGCGGCACGGTCACCCTCGACGGCAGGGACATCCACTCCCGCCCGGCGCGCGAGCTGGCCCGCACCCTCGGCCTGCTGCCCCAGCACCCGACGGCGCCGGACGGCATTACCGTCCGTGACCTGGTGGGCCGCGGGCGGTATCCGCACCAGGGCTTCTTCCGCAGCTGGTCGGAGAAGGACGACGCCGCCGTGCAGCGTGCGCTGGAAGCCACCGAAACGCTGGAGCTCGCCGGGCGGAACGTCGACGAACTCTCCGGCGGTCAGCGCCAGCGGGTGTGGATCGCGATGGCGCTCGCCCAGGAAACGGACGTGCTGCTGCTCGACGAGCCCACCACCTACCTGGACCTGGCACACCAGGTTGAAGTGCTGGATCTGGTCACCGACCTGAACCGGCAGCGCGGCACCACGGTGGCGATCGTCCTGCATGACCTCAATCTCGCCGCGCGGTACGCCGACCATGTCATCGCCCTGAAGGCCGGGCAGATCGTGGCTGAGGGCGCATCGTCCACCGTAATTACCGAGGAACTGGTCCGGAGCGTCTTCGGGCTGGAGTCCCGGGTGGTGCCGGATCCGGTGTCCGGCACGCCTCTGATCATCCCCCTCGGCAGGCACCACGCTGACCCAAAAGTTTCAATCACGACCCTGGAGATGGCCTCATGAGCGCAGCACAGACCGGTGCAGTACAAAACAGCACTGCCCGCACCTCCATCACGGACCGTCCCGGCTTCGCCACCGAGCCGATGACCCTGGCGTTCGATGTCACCGTCGCGGCAGTGCAGGAGCTCAGCCCGAATTTCCGGCGCGTGACGTTCGGCGGCTATTCACTGCGCGACTTCGGTGTCCACGGCGACAGCCTGGACCTGCGCATTAAGCTCATGATCCCGTCAATGGCGCCGGACGGCGGCCGGCTTCCGCTGCCGAAGTTCCGGATGGAGGAGAGCGGCTGGTACCAGGAGTGGCTGGCCATGGATCCCGCCATCCGCGGCTCCATGCGCACCTACACCGTCCGGCAGGCCCGGCTGGACGCCGTCTACCCGGAGATCGACGTCGACTTCGTGATGCATTTCGACGCCGCCGGGCACGGCGGTCCCGCGGCGAACTGGGCGCTGACGGCCAGGCCTGGTGACACCATCACCCTGATCGGTCCGAACAACCGGGCGGCGCACTGCGTTACCGCGGAAACGTACTCGGGCATCGAATGGCGGCCCGGCCTGGCCGGACGGGTGCTCCTGGCCGGTGACGAGACGGCTGTCCCCGCGATCAGCGCCATTCTCGAAAACCTGCCCGAGTACATGACCGGGCATGCCTTCCTGGAAGTGCCGGGGGCGGGCGACTTCCTCGACCTGGAGACAGCGGCCGACGTCGAAATCACCTGGCTGGCACGCGGCGCCTCGATCGGCAGGTCCCGGCCGCACGGCGAGCTCCTTCAGGAAGCGGTGCGGGCGGCGGTCCCCGTGCCGGGCTGGGTGGGCATCAAGTCCGCGGACGCCGCTGGCCCGGAGCCCGACGACGTGAACGTGGACCAGGAGATCTTGTGGGAAACCCCGGCCCGGCTGGATGCCGCCGCGGTCAGCACCACGAAGAACCCCGACAAGCCCGCCGGCGCCCTGCCGTTCTACGCGTGGATCGCAGGGGAGGCCGGGGTCATCAAGGACATGCGGCGCTACCTCGTCCGCGACGTCGGGATCGACCGGAAGCAGGTGGCGTTCATGGGGTACTGGCGGCAAGGCAAAGCCGAACTGTAACCCTAGTTGTGTCGGGCTGCGTCCGCCTCCACCGCCGACTTGCCGTCGCTTAGACACCTCCCGACGCTTCCCTCGGCCGCGGGCGGCCTCGCTCAGCTTTGGTCGGCGATGCGCTCCTTCGCAAGCCAGCGGTTGCGGCTCGGTGGGCCGCTCACCTCGGGTTAATCCGTTCTTTCCCTACTGGCCTTTTGGGTTGGCTAGTTTGTCCGGGTGGGTGTCTCTCCTTTGCTTCCGGACCGGGGCAGGCCGCGGGTGTTCGTTGCCTTGGGGGACTCGTTCACCGAGGGTGTGGGCGACCGGAGTTCCAGGCTGCCGAACGGGGTGCGTGGCTGGGCTGACCGTGTGGCGGAGAAGCTGGCCAAGGCAGAACCCGGCTGGCATTACGCCAACCTGGCCATCAGGAGCAAGCGGCTGCGCCACATCGTGGATGAGCAGCTGGAGCAGGCACTGGCCATGGAGCCCACGCTCATCACTCTCTACGCGGGCGGCAACGACATTATGGACATCGGCACGGACATGGACCACCTCCTCGCGCAGTACGAGGAACTGGTGGCCCGGCTGGCGGCCACCGGCGCCACCCTGGTCCTGTTCACGGGGTTCGACGTCAAGGTGTCCGCGGTGCTCGAACCGCTGAAGAAGCGCAACACCTTGTACAACCGGCGGGTCCGGGAGATCGCCGCCAAGCACGGGGCTATCCTCGTGGACTACTGGTGCTTCGAAGCCTTCCACGACCCCAGGATGTGGGACACCGACCGGCTGCACATGTCCAAGGCCGGGCACAAGTACCTCGCGGCCCAGGTCCTGGACCACCTGGGGGTTCCGCACAAGATCAGCCTCAAGGAGTGGGAACCGCCGGCCAGGATGACCCTCCGCGATTGGGAGCGGCGGCAGCGGCGCTGGGTTAATGACTGGGTGCTGCCGCTGTTTGGCCGCAAGCTCCGGGGCGTCACACTGGGCGACAGCCTCAGCCCCCGGTGGCCGCAGCCGGTGAAGGTTCCGCGGAAGGGCGGCCTGAAAAAGCTGATGGAGCCGGACGGCCGCGGACGGGCAGGCTAGTCCAGCAGGTTCTCGAACCCCGGCGCAGTGCGGTTTGCGGCGAACTCGATGACGTCGAAGTCGGCAACGCCGTGCACGCTGAACGGATCCTCGGCCAAGGACTCGTCGAGTGTCAGCCGGTCCGACCGGGAGAGCAGCACGCCGCCCGTGCGCGGAACCTTGCGGCCGGCGGCGATGAAGACGCCTTCATCGAAGGCATCCTTCAGCCAGTCCACGTGGGCATCCAGGTGCTGGTCCACAATCTCTTGGGCAACTTTGTAGGTCAGGGAAACTACGTACATGACGGCCAGCCTACCGCCAGAGCCTTGGCCGCCCGGGGAGCCGCCCCCGGAACCGGCCTTGAACCGTCAAGCGTCAGTTCTCCTAGGATGGAGTAATGACCGAACCGCGCTGGCTCAACGCCAATGAACGCCGGGCATGGCTAGCTCTGCTGAGCATCAACACCATGCTGCCCGCGTCGCTCGATACCCAGCTGCACGCCGCAGGCAAGGTGTCGCTATTTGACTACAACGTGCTGGCGATGCTCTCCGAGGCCGACGGGCACTTCCTGCCGATGAGCGAGCTGGCGGCGCGGACCAGCGCATCCCTGTCCCGGCTCTCCCATGTGGTCACCAAACTCCAGAACCGCGGCTGGGTGGAACGCCGGCCGCATCCCGGCGATGCCCGCGTCACCACGGCACACCTCACGGACGAGGGCATGTCCACCATCGTGGAACTGGCGCCGGGACACGTCGAATCAGTGCGCTCGCTGTTCCTCGACGCCCTGACTGAACGTGATGTTGCGGACCTCGCCCGCATCGGCGAAAAGATTGTGGCCCGGCTGGACAGCAATCACTGGATCCTCCGCGAGCGGGAGCAGTAGCAGCACCCGGCCAGTCGCCGGCGGCAGCTCCCTGCGAGCCGGACAGCACGGACCCGCCTTGGTTGCTCCCGGCAACGGGTGGCAGACTTGCTCCCATGGATTTCACCGCCCGCTACGTTGCCCTCGGAGACTCCTTCACGGAGGGCGTCGGCGATGACGACCCGGCGCGGCCCAACGGGGTCCGCGGCTGGGCTGACCGGGTGGCGGAGCAACTGGCCGCGGCCGACCCCGGCTTCGGCTACGCCAACCTCGCCATCCGCGGCCGCAAGCTGCGGCAGATCCTGGCCGAGCAGGTGGACGCCGCCGTCGCGCTCAATCCCACCCTAGTGACGCTCTACGCAGGTGCCAACGACATTCTCCGGCCCAAGATCGACATTGACGACCTGCTCGTGGACTACGAGAAAGCCGTCGGGAAGCTCGCAGCCACCGGCGCCACCGTGGTGCTGTTCACGGGCTTCGACGCGCGGGGCTCGAAAGTTTTCGGCACCATGCGGGGGCGGACGGCCATCTACAACGAACTCGTGCGCGGCATCGCCGGGGACCACGGCGCCCTGCTGGTGGACTACTGGCGCTTCAACGAGTACTACGACTGGGGCATGTGGGCCAAGGACCGGATGCACATGTCCGCCGCCGGCCACGCAAACATGGCCAAGCGTGTCCTGACGGTCCTCGAACACGAGCACTCCATTGAGGTTCCGCCGATGACTCCGGTCCCGGAGCTCAGCCAGGCGGAGGCGCTGAGGGCTAACGCCCGTTGGGTCCGGGAATTCGCCGCACCGTGGGTGGTCCGGCGGGTCACGGGTAAGTCCTCCGGCGACAACCTCCAGCCCAGGTACGCCCAGCTCACCCGGCTCTAGCCCCGCCGGAACCCGCCCGTCGCCAGCAGCTCGCCATTTGCGCGGACGGCCAGCGCCTCGATGTCCCACATGGCGGTGGCGCGGTTGAGCATGGAGACCCCGCCCGCCACGATCGCGGTTGCCAGCACATCGGCCGTGACCACGTCCGCTGCGGCGACCGAAACCTGCCGGAATTCCGCGACCCCGGCCGTGGCACCCCAGATGTGGTCCCCGCGCTCAGCGGAACCGGAGGTGGCCAGCGCCGCCCAGGTCCCGCCGTCGGCCGTCTTTCCACTCAGCGGAGGCGAACCCAGCGCGGCCCCGCCCAGCGGGAATCCGGCGAGCAGGGTCCTCCGGTCGGCCGGGTCAACGATTCCCGCCCGCCAAGGCACGTCGGTACCAGGATTGGGAGAGCCGCTGACCAGCACGTCCCCGCCGGCGTTCAGGCACCAGTCGGCCATTCCGAGCGCCATCAGGGACATGCCGGCTTCCCTGATGGCGTGCCCCTTGACGATGCCGGAGAGGTCCAGCGCCCCGTCCGGACGTTCCGGCGTGAACGCCCCCTCGGTGAGGATCCTCCACTCGGCCGCCTCCTCGTACCGCGCCCGCATGTCTCCTGACGCCTCCGGCAGAGCAAGTTCGCCGCGCACCAGCCGGCTCGCCTCCGAATCGGTGCGGTAGAGGCTGAAGATACCGTCCAGTTCAGTGAAAAGGCGTTCGACGACGGCGGTCGCCGCTTCCAGCTCATCCGCAGCAGCCTGGGGTGCTTTGTGCGTGTACGAGGGGACGGTCAGGCTGATGACAGTTCCCATGCAGGTGAAGGTTCGGGCCCGGAGCCGGTGCGCAGCCTCAGAGGTTTGCTGCATCGAGGGCCGCCTGGAGGGACGTGAGGTAAGCGTCGCTGGTCACGGTGGCGCCGCCCACGGTCTGCACGTCGGCGGACTGTGCCTGCAGCACTTCGCTGCGAAGAATCGGGGCGGCATAATTGCTGATCTGCACGGACCGGCCCTCGGCGTCGGTGAGTTTCAGGGCCGCGACGTCGGTGATCTGCCCGGACTTCACGGTAACCTGCACCTGCACGGTGCCGAAGCGGGTCTGGACCACATCGCCGTCGTACGTGCCGCCGGCCTTGGCCGCCGCGCCGGCGGCGCCGGACGCGCCGGATGCGCCCGCCGTTCCCGCCGCCTGACCTCCCGTCGCTGCGGCAGCAAGCGTCGTGCGCGTGTCGGCCACGTGGACGCCTGACTGCCAGCCGACCAGGAGGATGCCGGCCGAAGCCAAGGCTGCTGAAACTGCTGCTCTGATTCTCACCAGTCGAACCTTTCGTGATGGAGCTGATCTTCATGGACGCCGGCCGCGCGGGCGGCGTCCAGGACGTTGCCTGCCCACCGCGAGGGCCCGCATACATAGACGTCGGCGTGGGCGATATCGGGGACATAGTCCGCCATGGCATACCCGGCCCGGTGTTCGGCCGCCGGAAGCCAGCTGTCAGGTGAGCCGGGGTCCCGTCCGCCGGTCAGGTGGAACAGGGTGGCGCCGCGCTGCCGGCACAGTTCGAGGATTTCCTCGCCCAGGTAGAGCTCCTGGTTGCTGTGCCCGCGGAGCAGGACCGTGGCCTGGCCGGGGGTGAAAGGGGTGGTCTCCAGGAGGGCCCGCAACGGCGTAATACCGATGCCTGCGCCGATCATGACCACATGGTCCTTGCTGCGTGCGGCGGAGCTGAAGAGTCCGTAGGGCCCTTCGACCGCGACCTTCGTTCCGCGCCGCAGCCTCAGCAGTTGCGCGGAGCCCCGGCCCAGATCACGGACCGTGATCCGCAATCTGCCATGCCCATCAGGTCCTGTCCGCACCGGCTCCGCAGACAGGCTGAACGGATGCGGATGCCACCACAGCCCCGGGGCGAGGAAGCGCCAGATGAAGAACCGGCCGCCGTTGCCGGACAGCGAGTTGAGCTGCAGGCCGCTCATTTCGATGTTGACCACCCCGGGGGCCACGGAGGTGACGCGCTCAACCGTGAGCTGGTGCCTGAAGGTTGCCCGTACAGGCTGGATGATCCGGCAGTACAGCAGGGCGGCCCCGGTGGCGATGCAGATGGCCAGCCAGTACCAGCGCTGCCAGGTGCCGACGGCAAACAGGCCGCCCACGCTGAACTGGTGCGGCAGCGAGGTGAGCACGGCAGCATAGGTGAGCAGGTGCACGACGTACCAGAATTCGTAGGGAAACCGCCGGCGGACCGCCACCAGGGACGTGACAACAACCGCGATGAAGAGGGCCAGGGAGATGAAGGCGAGCCACATGTCGGGCACCAGCACCCAGAGCGCCACGGCTTCGCTGACCGGGTCGAGACCTTCGGCCATGCCGTAGCCCACCGGGATGAGGAGGCCGTGGGCCAGTAGCAGGTACAGCGAGGGTTTGCCCAGCTTCCGGTGAAACTCCAGCGCCCGGTCATGCCCCACCGCGCCGTCAATGAAGGGAATCCTTGCGGCCAGCAGCAGCATGAGCAGCACCAGGTCCATTCCGGCAAGGCCGGCAGCAATGCCCAGCGCCGTGACCATGCCCGCCGGCGAGGAAGCCGCCGTCAGGCCGCCGTCGGCAAGCCAGAGTGCAACCGAAGCGGCCAACGAGGACCAGGCCGTCACCGTCAGGACATCGGCGCGGAGGAGCCTGCGCCGGTGCTGGCCGGCGAAACGGCCAGCCTCCGGAACCGGAGCAGGCCCCTGTGCGGGGCGCATCTGCGCGCCGGTCCCGGGGGAGGGCAGGAGCTGTGTGTTCATGGCTCAAGATTCCGCCCCGATCCTTTGGCTTTGCTGTGAAGAGCCTTCTTTCCGGATATGTCTTGGAGAAGGTCCTGCCGACGGGCCGCTTTATACACCCGTTCACCCCCGGATTGGTCTTTAATTCGGGTGTCTCGTAGACTTGGTTGGCGCTAGGTGGCGCGGAGCGTGTGCAATTGCTCCGGTTTGCGGTGGCTGTAGACAGTATTCACAGTCCTGGAGGCCGGTAGTTAGGGGCTCAAGTTGCGTGCATTCCTGTATTCGCCCAGTATCCCGGCACTTCGCAGTGGCTTCCTCTGCCAGGTGTTCGTGGCTCATCGTATTCCGCCGCAGTAAGCCCGGTTCTCCGGTGTTGAAACGTTCGGACGCGTGAGGCTGGACGCGGACGCCGCCTGCCGCACGGTGAAGCAGAACTCTGCCAGCCGTTTCATTCATTTTCAGAGGAGAGTCGTCATGGCAGCACACTGCCAGGTGACCGGAGCCGAGCCGGGCTTTGGACACAGCATTTCGCACTCGCACCGCCGCAACAAGCGTCGGTTCGACCCGAACATTCAGAAGAAGCGCTACTGGGTTCCGTCCCTGCGCCGTAATGTCACTCTGCAGGTCTCTGCAAAGGGCATCAAGACCATCGACGTACGCGGCATCGACGTTGTCGTCGCCGACATCCTGGCGCGAGGAGTGAAGCTCTAGTGGCAAAGGACAAGGACGTACGTCCGATCATCAAGCTCAAGTCGACCGCGGGCACGGGTTACACCTACGTAACCCGTAAGAACCGTCGTAACGATCCGGACCGTCTGGTCCTGAAGAAGTACGACCCCAAGATCCGCCAGCACGTCGAATTCCGAGAGGAGCGCTAAACACATGGCTAAGAAGTCCAAGATTGCTCGCAACGAGCAGCGCAAGGTCATCGTTGAGCGTTACGCTGCAAAGCGCCTCGAGCTGAAGAAGACCCTGGTTGACCCGAACGCGACTGACGAAGCACGCGAAGCTGCACGCCTCGGCCTGCAGAAGCTGCCCCGCAACGCCTCCCCGATCCGTCTGCGTAACCGCGACATCATCGACGGCCGTCCGCGCGGTACCTTCCAGAAGTTCGGTATCTCCCGTGTTCGCTTCCGCGACATGGCTCACCGCGGTGAGCTCCCGGGCATCACCAAGTCTTCCTGGTAATTCAGCACTGCTGATTCCAGCTGCTTGAGGAGGGCCGGCAACCACATGGTTGCCGGCCCTCCTTTGCGTTAACCGCACTCGTTTGCGGGGTCGGGTTGGTGGGTGACGCACCCCATAGAACGGAATTACGACGGCCGAGGCTCACCAGAGTGCCCTCATGCACCGTTCCGCGGCGGAAACGCGGGGATCCCAGGTTCTTGGGAGGCCGGTTTGCGGTGCGGCGGCAGCGGGTGTATTGTTTTCTAAGTCGCCGCGAGGGAGACAGCGAAGAGCTGGTAACCGCGGGCGGCCAAATCCCCGAAATCAAGACCATGATCTGGTGACTTTTAGGTTGCTTGGGTGTGGTGGGGCTGGTTTTCCTGCCGATGAGGATCCTGAAACACGGATTTGCGTCGGGGAGTGAAACCGGGTAAGTTTGAAAAGTTGCTCCGGAGCGATCCTGAACGTTGGTTTGGGTGGTGCCGGGTGTGTCTGTTGTTTGAGAACTCAA
>NZ_JBQCMF010000024.1:0-41272 GCF_051965295.1 Arthrobacter sp. SAFR-023
GGTTCTTGATTTCGGTCAGCACCGAGAGCCAGAACTTTGCCCCTTCGCCGCCTTCCTCGGCCCACAGCCCGAGGATGTCCCGTTCCCTGTTGACGCTGACGCCGATCGCGACGTAGACCGGCCGGTTGGTGACCTGCCCGTCACGGACCTTGACGTGGATCGCGTCGATGAACACCACAGGGTAGACCCGGTCCAGGGGCCGGTTCTGCCACTCGGTCATCTCACCGACGACCTTCTCCGTGATCCGCGAGATGGTGTCCTTGGAGACCCTGGCACCGAACACCTCGGCGAAGTAGGCCGCAACCTCCCCGGTGGTGAGGCCCTTCGCGCTGAGTGACAACACGATCTCATCCACGCCGGTCAGCCGCCGCTGCCGCTTCTTCACGATCTGCGGAGCGAAGGTCGAGCCGGTATCCCGCGGCACGTCGATCTCCACCGGCCCGATCTCGGTCAGCACGGTCTTCGTCCGGGTGCCGTTGCGGGAGTTCCCGCTCCCGCGCCCGGACACGTCGTGCTTTTCGTATCCGAGGTGTTCGTCCATTTCCGCTTCCAACGAGGTCTCTAGGACGTTTTTCGTGAGCCGGATCAACAGCCCGTCAGGGCCGACGAGGTCGATGCCCTGCTCCCTGGCCTGGGCCAGGAGCTGCTGCGCTAACTCTTGCTGATCCACATCAGTCGCCATGGGATCCATGGTGTCGCTCATGATCGGTCCTCCCCGCCAGGCAACGCCCGGCGTGTCAGGCCAACCGTGGATCCACCGTTTTTCCCAGTGTCACTATTTTGGTGTGCCGGTTGGTTCGCTCCATCGTTTCTCGCCTCCGTGGCTTTGTCTGTAGTGCGACCGGCTGGCACGAAGGGACCGGCCGGTCTGGCTTGAGAGGAGCGTGGCTTCGCCCCTGACTGGGATATGCCGACCGACCGGTCCTGTACCCCTACCCGTAGAAGGAAAGGAGACAAGACCATGGTGATTATCGGAGTCGATGCGCACAAGCGCTCCCACACGGCCGTGATCGCGGACACGGTCGGCAGGCAGATCGCGGTCAAGACGATCGGCTCGACCAGCAACGACCATCTCGCGCTGCTGGCATGGGCGAGAAAGCATGATGATCAGGAACGGCTCTGGGCGATCGAGGACTGCCGGCACCTGAGCAGACGATTGGAAAGCGACCTCCTCGCGGCGGGCGAACAGGTCGTGCGAGTGCCTCCGAAGCTGATGTCGAATGTCCGGGACAGCGCCCGTACGTTCGGCAAGTCCGGCCCAATAGACGCTCTCGCGATCGCACGTGCCGCCCTGCGAGAACCCGATCTGCCGGTCGCCCGTCTCGATGGCGCAGAACGCGAGATCCGCCTCCTGGTCGACCACCGCGAGGACGTCGTCGCTGAACGGACCCGGGTGATCAGCCGGCTCCGCTGGCACCTGCACGAGCTCGATCCTGCATGGGCGGCCCCGGCCAACTTTGACCGGGCCAGCGCGTTCGCACGCATCAAATTCCACCTGGACGACTTCTCCGGGATCGTTGCCGACCTCGCTCAACGGCTCCTCACCCATCTGCACCGCCTAACCGAGGAGATCGATGAACTCACAGCCGCACTCAGCCGCCGGATCCCAGTCATCGCCCCGGCACTGCTGGCGATCATCGGCTGCGGGTCCTTGACGGCGGCGAAGATCCTGGGAGAGACCGCCGGCGTTGCGCGCTTCCGATCGAAGGACGCCTACGCACGCCATAACGGCACTGCCCCGCTGCCGGTGTGGTCTTCGAACAAGGCCCGGCACCGACTCTCCCGAACCGGAAACAGACAGCTGAACGCGGCGCTGCACCGGATCGCGCCCACCCAGGCCCGCTGCCATCCCGGAGCGCGAGAACTTCTCGCCCGCCGCAAAGCAGGAGGGGACGGGGGCATGGAAGCACTGCGTATCCTCAAACGCCGACTATCCGACGTCGTCTACCGAGCACTGGTCGACGATCATAAAAACTCCGCAGCCAGCACCCTCATCCACACGGCTTGACAGAGCAGCTAGAGACAGTCACGATCCCGGACGCGAAACGCCGATAATTGATATTCCGTTATGTTGAAGGCGCGGGTCTTGTGGCCGCCCAGTGCCCGGTAGGGCGAGGTTCGGGTCATGCTTCTTCTGTCGTCTCCGTCCATGAGATGTTCGAAGGAGGTCCCGCCGCTATGACTCTGGCTGAACCCAAGCCGTCGGCTTGTTCCGCGCGTCAGCGCTCAACTCATTTTTTCCTGCGTTGGCGGATTCTGCCTGAACCCGAGAACGTCGTCACAGTGGACATCATGCCGGGTTGGTGATGACAAGGGAATCACGACGCCAAAAAGACCGTCTCACTCGAATGCGGGGCCCCATGCTCACAAAAGAGGGTGTGCACAATGCGCACACCTGGGCTTCGGATTCGGTTGTACCGGCATCGGATTGGTTCGGATTCGGGAAGTTTTCGGAAGAGGAGCGGATTTTCAGGGGGAGCAGCTGGTTCGAGTCCCACCTCGGGCACAGTGTTTTCCCTGCTCAGGGGCTTTTTAGCCTCTGAGTGTGGACATTTTGTTCACTTGTGGGCCCCTTCGGGGGCCTTTTTCATTGGTGGCCGGTGGTGTGGCCGGCGACCTCCTTCGTTCCCTGGTTGGAGGTCTTGGTGCGTGTTACCTGTTCGTGGGGGTGGCTGGCTGGGGCAACATGACCTGAAAAAGTTTCTGGTCGGGTTTCTTTTCTTGGTCGTTGGGTTTTCACCAGGCTTCTCTTTCTCGGTTCGTGGTGGCTTTGCTGCTTCTTCATGGTCGGTCCGGGGGAGGGCGACATGACTTGTGTCGGCTTGTTCCGGAATCGGTTCCGGCGGACTCCCGCGGATGATCTGGGGCGCATTACCGTGGCCTACTGAGAGATTGCATTGCCGTGCATTTGGCTCATGAAGCTCACGCAGCCTTTCATCCCTGCGTTTCTGGTTTTCGCGTCGTTGCCTGTTCATGGCTACCTTCGGCGTCTACTGCACGATGCGGTGGAGGTTTTCTTGGCGCGGCGTCCGGAAATGAGGTTTCCGCCTGGCTGGTCTTTCACATTCCTTCATGGCCAACCTGCTGGATGACTACACGACGGAACGGTGATGCACCGACACAGCCTCAGTGGCCCGAACCCACACCTGATCCCCGCCGTCGCCCCGTGCCGGGAACAGGTCGGAAGAGGGGCATTTCGATCACCGCGTCGCGGCTGGGGGCGTAAAGCCGCGCTGACTGAACTGGGTGATTGCCCCGCCATCATCATTAGCCGCGGTTTGCCGCGATACTCCAGCTGTCCCGCACTCAGGACCTGGCCTTGTGGGAGGAGGAGTTGCTGGATCCACGGTCACGTAAGCCGGGACGGGCCTGTACGCGGACGACGCTGCAGGTTGGCCGACTCAGAGACCCAGATGGTCCCTCTGCTCAAGAAGCCTGGACACCCCGTAGCCAATCACCAGGCCCCAGAAGGCTGCATGGATGTTGAAGAGGTTCATGCCGGAAATCGTCACCACGAACGTCACCAGCGAGCCCAGGGTGAAGCTGGTTGCGAAGGCCGTGACGAAGGCCTGCTGGAGGGCCCGCAGCATCGCGATGCCACCCAGCGCCAGGACGAACTCCTTGGGCGCGGCCAGCATCAGCCGGGTCAGGGTGGGGGCAAACGCTGCGAACACCAGGGCCAGCAGGCCGTACGCCACGGCGGCCGCGTATTGGCGCTGGAGCTTCCCTGACGACGTCAGCAGGGCGTTGGTGGGACCAGTGACGCAGGCCGAGACGGCCCCGAACCCTGCGTTCAGTACCGAGAAGGCGCCGGACACAATGGCGAAGGCATTCACCGGCGGATGGTGGCCGGCGGCCCGGAGGACGGCGATGCCCTGGCCGTTTTGAACGAACAGCACGGTGAGGGCGAGGGGAATCACCAGCTCGAGCTGGGCAGCCCACGTGAATTCAGGCGCGGTGAAAACAGGGGTGGCCAGAAGCGTTCCGCCGTGTGAAAGGCTGAACTGGCCGCTGGCCGCCACGGCGATGCAGCCTGCCACCAGCGTGCCCAGGACCGGCGGCAGATACCTGCCGAGCATGGGAACGGCAGTAAGCACCAGGAACGCGGCCACCATCGGGGCAGCCACGGCCGGGTTGTCCTGGGTGGAGGCGACGACGTCTGTGCCGAACTTCAGGAACACCGCGGCCACCATGGCCATCACGATCGGCGTGGGCGCCAGCGCCATGGCTTTGCGAACCACCCCGGTGGCGCCCAGGGCGAGGATCAGCACGCCGGAGGTGAAGAAGGCCCCGACGACTTCCGGGAAGGTCAGGTGCTGCAGGGAAGGTCCCAGGAGAACCGTGCCGGGGATGGACCAGGCGAAGCCTAGGGGCTGCCGGTAAATGATTGACATCAGCAGCGTGGCCGCCCCGCCGGAAAAGAGAATGCCAAAAACCCAGGACGACAGCTGGCCCTGGGTCAGGCCGCCCGCCGTTCCGACGGCCAGGGTGACGGCGATGGGTCCGGACGCCGCGAAAATGAGCCCGATGGCCCCGTTGGAGACATAGGACAGGCCCAGGTCGCGAAGAATCTGGCGCGGGCCTGCGGGCCGGACCCCCGGGCGTTCCACTAAGGGCTCCGGCACCAGCACGGCTGATCCGACGGACGTGGCGGGCAGGTCGGGACGGGGATGGCTCATCGGAACTCCTGGCTGGCGCGGAAAAACCGGAGGCGCTCCGAAGCTTCAGCTCCGGAGCGCCTCCGTGCGGGGGTATCTCCCAGTTGCGTGCTACTTCTTCTGGCCCTGCTTTGCCAGGACGTAGTCATAAACTACTTCCTCGCCCTTTCCGTCGGTACGGGGGCGGGGGTCCAGCATCAGTTCAGGCTTCACTGCCGAGGCGATGTCGTCAGCGTTGTGGGGGTCGCCGGGGAAGTAAAGCTGCTGGGTGACCGGCTCGTAGCCCGGTGCGGACACCTTGATGTGGATGTGCGCCGGACGCCAGGCGTGCCAGCCCGCCGCACTGATCAGCTGCCCGCAGGCCCCGTCCGTGGGGATCTGGTAGGGCGCCGGACGCATCGTGTTGATCTCGAACCGGCCATCGTCTGAAGCCTTGACGGTGGCGCGGAAGAGCCACTCGGGCAGGCCTGGGGCGTACTGGGAGTAGAAACCGGCGGCGTCCGCGTGCCAGATCTCCACATGGGCGCCCTGGATGGGGTTGCCTTCGGTGTCGGTGAACTGGCCGCTGAAGCGCAGCGGGGTGCCCTCTTCGCCGTCGCGCATTTCAACCGTGGCGGGCGTCTGGAGTTCCGGGGAGTTGGGAACGTAGTAGGGGCCCTCAATGGTGCCCACGGTGCCGGGGCGGTCCTGGGAGTTGACGTCCTCAACGGTGTGCTCAAGCCAGACGTCGAGGAACAGCGGCCATTCACCGTCCGTCCCGACCTTGATCAGCCACGCTTTGAGCGCGTTGTATTCCTCGTAGGTGACCTGGTGTTCCTCGACGATGTCGTTGGCGGCCTTGATCAGCGCGCCGGCCAGCAGGCTCACCCGTTCCTTGGATACATCCACCTTGGAGAGCTTGCCCGACGCTGCGAACCGCTCGGTTGCCTTGGTGCCTGCTTCGACGGCGGTGCCTTCGTTTTCCGTGCGGCTGTCCGTTGGGGTTTGGGTCATGACAATGTCCACCTTCCTCATTGAATGGGGACAGGAAGGGCTCCTGCACCCGACGCGGGCTGCGGGGCCAGTCGTCATGCCCTGCGCCGCACCGCGTGATGTCGGTCTCAATCGTAGGCGCGCAGATAAGGACGCTACAAATATCAACTAGGCGTCTTTTGAGTCATTATCGGTACATAAAGACACCCTTGGTGGAACCTAGGTATTTGCCTGATGTGAGGCCAATCACGAGCGGCAAGAATTGCTGGACAACGTCCGCCGCCGAAGCCCTTTCCCGAGTGGACCTCCGACCATCCGTCCAGCAATCTCCAATGAGGGAGCACGCCATGACCGAGAACCTGATCCATGCCCGCGAGGTCCTTGCCGACGCCGTGATCGACGACCGCGAGAACGGCGTCATCCGGGCCAAGCGCGAGATCTTCACCGACCAGGAGATCTTCGAACTCGAGATGAAGCACATCTTCGAAGGCAACTGGGTGTACCTCGCCCACGAGTCGCAGATCCCCAACGTGGGCGACTACTTCACCACCTATATCGGCCGCACCCCCGTGATGATCACCCGGGACAAGGATGAAAACCTGAACTGCCTGGTCAACGCCTGTTCGCACCGAGGCGCCATGCTGTGCCGCCGCAAGACGGACAACCGCACCACGTTCACCTGCCCCTTCCACGGCTGGACCTTCAAGAACTCCGGCGAGCTGCTGAAGGTCAAGGACTCCCGGAACGCTGGCTACCCCGAGACCTTCAACAAGGAAGGCTCACACGACCTCACCAAGGTGGCCCGCTTCGAGTCCTACCGCGGCTTCCTGTTCGGCTCGCTGAAGGCCGACGTGCTCCCGCTCGAGGAGCACCTGGGCGATGCCACCAAGGTCATCGACTCGATAGTGGACCAGTCACCCGAGGGCCTGGAAGTGCTGCGCGGATCCTCCACCTATACCTACGACGGCAACTGGAAGGTCCAGGCCGAGAACGGTGCCGACGGCTACCACGTCACCGCCGTGCACTGGAACTACGCAGCCACCACGGCCCGCCGCAGCGCCGGGGATTCCGCCAACAAGACCAAGGCCATGGACGCCGGCAAGTGGGGCAAGGTCAAGGGCGGGTTCTATTCCTACGACCACGGCCACCTGCTGCTCTGGCAGGAGTGGACCAACCCCCAGGACCGTCCGCTCTGGGACCGCCGCGACGAGCTCGTGGCCAAGTACGGCGAGGAGATGGCCAACTTCATGATCAACATCTCCCGCAACCTGTGCCTCTACCCGAACGTCTACATCATGGACCAGTTCTCCTCGCAGATCCGGCACTTCCGGCCCATCTCCGCGGACCAGACCGAGGTGACCATCTACTGCATCGCCCCCAAGGGCGAGTCCCAGGAGAACCGTTCCAAGCGCATCCGCCAGTACGAGGACTTCTTCAACGCCACGGGCATGGCCACGCCGGACGACCTGGAGGAATTCCGCTCCTGCAACAAGACCTACTGGGCCACCAGCGCCCCGTGGAACGACATGACCCGCGGCGCCACCCACGAGATCACCGGCCCGGATGAGCAGGCACAGGCCCTGGGCATGACCCGGGTGATCGCCTCCGGCGTGCGCACCGAAGACGAAGGGCTCTACCCCATCCAGCACGGGTACTGGAAGGAAGTCATGGACCGGGCCCTGGCGGAGGAAGAGGAGCGTTCCGCCCTGGAATCCATTCCCGTCACCGCCTGAGAGCCCGCCCGAACCACAGAGAGCGCAGAACCCATGACCAACCTGACCCACACCGCCCCGGTCCTGAAGACCGCGGAGGAGATCGCAACCCTCGAAACCGTCCGGGCGTTCCTCTACCGGGAAGCCCGCCTGCTGGATGACCGACAGTTCGATGAATGGCTGGAGTGCTACCACCCGGATTCCGAATTCTGGATGCCGGCCTGGGACGTGGACGACCAGCTGACGCAGGACCCCCAGAACGAGATCTCCCTGATCTACTACGACAACCGCGGCGGCATCGAGGACCGGGTGTTCCGGATCAAGACCGACAGGTCATCAGCCACCTCCCTCCCGGAGCCGCGCACGGGCCACAACATCACGGACGTCGAGGTGTTGGCGAACGACGGCGGCACGGTGGACGTGCGCTTCAACTGGTTCACCCTCTACTTCCGCTACAACACGACGGACACCTACTTTGGCACCAGCTACTACACCCTGGACCTTTCCGGTCCGCAGTCGGTGATCCTGAAGAAGAAGGTGGTCCTGAAGAACGACTACATCCACCACGTGGTGGACGTCTACATGATCTGACCCGCCCGCAGCCGGCGCCCGAGACCTGGGGGCGCCGCACGGCATTTTCCACCCTGTGCCCACCGGGCACACCATAACTTTTTCCGGACCGCGATGGCGCGCCCGGACAGTCAGGAGGACCCCATGGGCCACAAAGTAGCCCTCAGCTTCGAGGACGGCGTCACCAAAGTCATCAAGGTCGGCGACTATGAGACCGTCATGGATGCCGCCTACAAGGCACGCATCAACATTCCATCGGACTGCCGGGACGGCGCCTGCGGCACCTGCAAGGCCTTCTGCGATTCCGGTTCCTTCGACCCGGGCGACTTCATCGACGACGCCATGACGGAGGAGGAACTCGAAAAGGGCTACCTGCTCACCTGCCAGGCCGTGCCGGAGTCGGACCTCGCCATCCAGATCCCGGCCACGTCCGAATCGGCGAAGACGGCCGCCGCGTCCTTCACCTCCACCATCAAGGAACTCAACCGGCACACGGACACCACCGTGTCCTTCGCCCTCGAGGTGGACAACCGCGACGCGCTGACCTTCCTCCCCGGACAGTACGTCAACCTCAAAGTCCCCGGCTCCGATGCCGAGCGCTCCTACTCCTTCAGCAGCGGCCCCGAGGTCCAGGAGGCGTCCTTCATGGTCCGGGTGACTCCGCAGGGCGCCATGTCCGAGTACCTCCGCGACCGCGCCGCCGTGGGCGACACCATCGAGTTCACGGGCCCGTACGGATCGTTCTTCCTGCGCGAGCCCAAACGGCCCCTGCTGCTCCTGGCCGGCGGCACCGGGCTGGCCCCGCTCCTATCCATCCTGGAAAAGCTCGCCGAAAACCCGCCCTCCAGCCCGGTCCACCTGATCTACGGGCTCACCCGCGAGGCCGACATCGTGGGCCTGAACTGGCTGCGCGCCTACGAGGCGAAACTGCCCGGTTTCACCTGGGACTACATCGCCTCCGAGCCCGGCACCTCCGCTCCGCACACCGGCTACGTCACCCAGATCATCGAACCGAAGCACCTCAACGACGGCGACGTGGACATCTACCTCTGCGGCCCACCGCCCATGGTCAATGCCGTCTCCAAATGGCTGGACACCGAAGGCATCAAGCCCGCCAACTTCTACTTCGAACGATTCGCACCGAAGGAAACCACCGGCGGCGACGCCGAAACGGGCGCCCCGGCTCCGGTTGAGAAGATCCAGGCCGACGGCGACACCATGACCCGCGGCGAAGCCGTGTCTTCGCTGGAGACCGGCCGGCTGGATTTCCACAAGGAGGACAGCTTCGCCCAGCTGGACGCCCGCATGGGCCTGGAGCTTGCCGTCAGCGAACTGCTGCTGGGACGGCTCACCCAGGAACAACTGCGCCAGTTCCGCCGCCTGGCCGAAGCTACCACCGGTTCGGTGCAGGACGGAAACATCACCGATCCCGACGGGTTCGCGCGCACCAACGAGGAATTCCACGAGTACCTCTTCACGATCTGCGACAACCCGATGCTGCTGGAGTCCTACCGCCGCCTGGACGTCCACGCCCAGATGGCCGCGGCCTTCGAAGCCGGCACGCCGATCTTCGAGCGCGTCACGCAGGACCACATCGACGTCGTCGACGCCTTTGAACGCGGGGACAAAGCCAGGCTGCGCGAAGTCATCATGGCCCACGCCCAGGATGCCAAGGGGACCATGGTGGGGGCCATCGACGCCAAGGCCGCACACTGATGGCTGCGCCGTACGCCGGGCAATACGTGACCCCGGGCAGGTTCGGCGGCAAGGTCGCCGTCGTCACCGGTGCCGCCCAGGGGATAGGACAGAAGGTGGCCGAACGCATCGGTGCCGAGAGCGGCGCCGTGGTCCTGGTGGACCGCGCGGACCTGGTCCACGACGTTGCCCGCGGCATCGACGAGGCCGCCAAAGCGTCGGGTTCGGGCGGCTCGGCCACATCCGTCACCGCGGACCTGGAGACCTTCGCCGGCGCCACCCAGGCCATCAAGGCCGCCCTCGCCGCCCACGGGCGGGTGGACGTCCTGGTCAACAACGTGGGCGGCACCATCTGGGCGCGCCCCTACCAGGAGTACGACGAGGACAAGATCGAGAAGGAAATCCGCCGTTCCCTCTTTCCCACGCTCTGGACCTGCCGGGCGGTCCTGCCGGCCATGATGGAGCAGGGCTCCGGCACGATCGTGAACGTCTCCTCGGTAGCCACCAGGGGAATGCACCGGGTGCCCTACGCCGCGGCGAAAGGCGGCGTGAACGCGCTGACCCAGTCACTGGCCATGGAGGTGGCCGGGCACGGCATCCGCGTGGTGGCCACCGCCCCGGGCGGCACGGAAGCCCCGCCGCGCAAGGTCAAGCGCGGGCCGGAAGCCGAGTCCGCCACCGAGAAGGACTGGTACCAAACCATCGTTGACCAGACGGTGGGGTCCTCGTTCATGAAGCGCTACGGCACCCTGGACGAGCAGGCGGCGCCCATCGTGTTCCTCGCCTCGGACGAGGCGTCCTACCTGACCGGCAGCATCCTCCCGGTGGCCGGCGGCGACCTGGGCTAGTGCATCGGATGGATGCAGGCCATGGGGGCGCCCAGGCCGCTCCGGTAGGATGGCGGCCATGACGGCGGGCTCCACCCAGGGCGAGATGGCGGAGGACTTCCCGCTGGCGGGCCGGGCCGCGGCGTTCGAGCAGTTGCTGGAAATCCTCCGCACCGTCCGCAAGGGCAAGGTGGGCACCGTGGTCCTCTCCGGACCGTCCGGGTCCGGCAAAACCGCGCTCCTGGAACTCTTCCTTGACCACTGCCGGACGGCCGCCCGCGGCGTCCGCGTCCTGTCCGCCATGGGGGACGACTGGGAGGCGCAGTTCGCCCTGGCCGGCTACTCCCAGCTCATGCGGACCCTGCCGCTCCGGACGGCAAAGGATTACGACGGCGGCCCGGCCCTGGCGCCGGCGCCCGTCGCCTCCCTGACCCCCGACCAGGTGGTCAATTACGCCTCCACGCTCAGCACCCATCTCGAAGGCCTGCAGACGCACGGCAGCGTGGTGGTCGCCGTCGACGACGTCCACAAGCTCGATGAGGAGAGCCTGCGTGTCCTCACCTTCGTCATGCGCAGGCTGCACGACAAGCGGGTCCTGTTCCTGCTGACCCTGAACCCTGGTGACGCGTCCCGCGTCCCCGCCGGTGTCCTAGACTTCCTCACCGGCCACCAAGTGGTCCGTATTCCGCTGGAACCGCTCTCGCCGCAGCAGGTCCAGGACGTGGCGCGGAGCCTGTTCGGCTTGGACCTCAGCGCGACGGCGGCCCACGGCCTGGTGACGCACACCGGCGGGATTGCCCAGTCCATCGTGGAGCTGCTCCGTGAGCTGCCCCCGGAGACCTGGCAGTCGTGGTTCCCGTCCCTGCCGCCCACTTCCCGGGTGCGCGCCAGGGTCCGCAGTGTCTTGGCGGCCGCGTCCCCTGCCCTGGTGGCCGCCGCGGAAGCCGCAGCGGTGCTCGGCCCCGGCGCGGGCCTGGCTGAGGTGGCCAGGGTGGGCGGCCTGGAATCCGTCATGCCGGCGCTCGATGAGGGGCACCGCGCCGGGCTGCTGGGACTGTCCGTGGACCAGTCCCGCTCCGCCGTCGCCTTCCTGGAACCCGGCACCGCGGAAGCCGTCTACGAACAGATCGTCCCCAGCCGGCGCATTGCCCTGCACCGGAAGTCTTCCGAGGTTGTCCAGTCCGAGGGTGAACGGCTGGGCCACCGCGTTGCGGCCACCCCGGCCGCGGACGAAACCCTGGCCGCCGAACTGGAGGAGTTCGCCCGGCGGCAGGCCACGGTGGGCGCATGGCAGGATGCCTCCACCGCGTTGTTCTCCGCCTCGCGGCTCTCCCCTGACATCCGCGCCCGGAACCTCCGGCTCCTGAAAGCTGTCGACGCCCTGGTCGGCTCCGGCAATGTGGCCCAGGCGCAGGCCTGGGCAGGGGCGGTGGATGCCCTGCCGCCGTCGCCCCTTCGCTCCTCGGTGCTGGGGTATCTGTCCACGGTGTCCGGACAGAATGACAGCGCCGAAAGCCAACTGGAGATGGCCTGGCGGACCAGCAATCCGCAGCACGAACCCGCCGCGGCAGCGCAGGTGGCCCAGCGTTTCGTGCTCCACGGGGTGGCCTCCTGGGATGGTCCGATGATCACCGGCTGGGCCGAACGCGCCATGGCCCTAAGGGAGCCTGGAACTCCGGCGCACATCGAGTCGGAGGCCATTTACGGCCTGGGCCTGTACGCCCAGGGCCGGATAGCGGACGCCGAGGCCTCCTACCATCGGGCCTCTGCCCAGGCGGCCGAGAATGCCCAGAAGCAGCGGGTGCAAATGGGCGCCGGCTGGCTGGCCCTGCGCCTGGACAACGCCGAATCCGCGCTGGTCAATTTCGAGTCGGCCGCCCCCACCGAGTACCGAGGGGGATCGCTGCGGATCTCCCTGTGGGCCGAGGCCTGGCTCGCCCGCACTCACCTTGTGCTGGGCAACTGGGATGCGGCCGCCGCCACCATCTCCCGGGCCAGCGTCCGGCTGGAAACCTCGCGGATGCCGCTGATCCGCCCGCTGCTGTACTGGACGGCCGCCGAGCTGTGGTCCATGCGGGGCGACTGGGACCGGGCACGCTACTACGTCTCACAGGCCGCAGTGCAGCCGGGAACGTACCGGGCCATGCAGGTCCCGGCCAGCCTGGCACGTGCCCGTTTCCACGAGGCGCGGGCGGATTACGAAAGTGCCCTGGCTGCCCTGCAGCCGCTGGCGGAGCTGGACCCCTGGACCGATCAACGGGTGTCCTTCTGGCCTTGGCAGGACACCTACGTCAACGCGCTGGTCATGACCGACAAGCTCGATGCTGCAGAGGCGTTCCTTACCGCCTTCGAAGGAGTGCACCGCGAGCGGGAAGTCCCTTCGGACCTGGCCCGCATGGCATGGGCGCGGGGTCGGCTGCTGGCCGCGCAGGGGGACCCGGACACGGCCAGGGAACACTTCGAGGCGGCGCTGGGACACCTCCGCGGGCTCAACCGCCCTTATCTGCGCGCAAGGATCAGTTTTGCGTTCGGGCAAAGCATGCGCCGGGCCGGGAAGCGCCGCCTGGCGTCATCCGTGCTGCGCGCGGCCCGCGACCTTTACGACTCGCTCGGCGCGGCCACCTACGTTGAACGGTGCGACCGCGAGCTGAAGGCAACAGGCCTGGATGTGGGGAACCTGCCTGACCCGGCGGATCCGGTGCTCTCCTCCGTGGGCAGCCACCATCAACAGCTCACCGCGCAGGAACAGGCGGTAGCCGAGCTGGTGGCTGCGGGCGCCACCAACAAGGAGGCGGCACGGGCCCTGTTCCTGGCCGAAAAGACGGTGCAGTACCACCTGACGCGGCTGTACCGGAAGATGGGTATCCGGTCACGCAGCGAACTCGCGGCGGCATTCCGGGCCAAGGACTGACCCGGCTACTTCACGTCCGAGGGGTGCTTGGCCAGCGGGACCACGGTGAGGTCCATGTACGGGAACAGGGGAAGGCCCTGCAGGATGCCGTGCAGTTCGTCGTTCGATTCGACGTCGAAGATGGAGTAGTTGGCGTATTCGCCCACCACACGCCAGATCTCGGGCCATTTGCCGGAGCGCTGCAGTTCCTGGGAGTAGGCCTTCTCCTTTGCCTTGATTCCGGCGGCTTCTTCGGCGGGCATGCCGGCGGGCAGGTTGACGTCCATATGGACCAGGTACTTCATGGTGACCTCTCGGTGGAATTGGAAGGGATGGGTGTCAGTCGGTGCGGTAGTGGGCGAGCTTGTCGTCGTCCACGTCGGTGCCGGCGCCGGGACACGCGGGAACGTGGATCCGCCCGCCGGTGATGGCTAGCGGCTGGGCCAGCAGGTCATCGGTCATATCGAGGTAGTTGGAAAGTTCCGCCGCACGCTTGGCGGTGTGGGCGAAGGCTGCGCCGAACACCACGGAGGCCACGGTGCCTACCTGGGTGTCGATCTGGTTGCCGATGTAAACGTCGATGCCCATGCCCTCGGCCATGCCAACGATCTTGGCGGCTTCGGTGAAGCCGGACCGGGCGGTCTTGACGGACAGCAGGTTGGCCCCGCCAGTGAGGATTTCGCGGGCCGCCTCGCCGAGGTTGGCGGCCGATTCGTCCGCGGCAATGGGGATGGGGGAGTTGGTGACCAGGCGCCGGCGGCCCAAGACCTCGCGGGCGTCGTCCGGTTCCTCAAGGAACTGCAGGCCGAGGTCGGCGGTGCGGCGCAGCACCTCGGCGGCCTCGTTGGCGGTCCACCCGCGGTTGGCGTCCATGTACAGCTCGGCGTCCTCGTCCAGGCCTTCCCGCAGCACCCTTGCGGCCTCGATGTCCAGGTTCAGCGGACGGCGTCCGGTCTTCAGCTTGAAGGTGTTGATGCCGTAGGTTTCCCGGAACTCCAGGGCCAGGGCCAGGAGTTCCCTGGCGGGTTTAAAGCCGAGCATGTGGGAGACGCGCAGCGAGTCGGTGTAGCCGCCCAGCAGCTTGGTCACGGGCTGCCCCAGGGTCTTGCCGATGACGTCCCACACGGCGATGTCCACTGCGCCCTTGGCGGTCTGGTTGTGGATGGTCCGCGCCATCACGGCCTGGATCTTTTCCCGGTCAAAGACATCAAGGCCCACCAGCTGCGGGGCGAAAACGTCCTGCACCACCGCGACGATGGACTTCTGCGTCTCACCGTAGGTGTAAGGGCGGGGCGGGGTGTCTGCGGTTCCCACCACGCCGTCGTCGGTGTGGACGCGGACCAGGACGTGGTCGGCCTCGTGCACGGAGCCGGAGGCGAAATGGAGCGGGTGGCGGTACGGGATCGAGTAGGGGATCGCCTCGATGGCTGCGATCTTCATGAGGGGAGGTGCCTTTCATCAGCGGGAGCGGGGGTGGCGGCATCAGCGGTTGCCGTGGCCACGATGTCCAGGAAGTTTTGCAGGAGCGCGGAACGGTGGCCGCTCAGCCAGGCGACGGCGAGTTCCACCGGGGGAACATTGTCGATCTCCCGGTAGGCGACGCCTTCGAGCTGGAAGGCGCGCACGCTGGACGGCATGACGGCGATGCCGCCGCCCGCGGCCACGAACGCCAGCATGGTGGAGGTCTCGCCCACCACCTGCGTGATCCGCGGCTGGAAGCCTGCCTGGCGGCAGAGGTCCGAGGTGATGCGGTTCAGCACCGACTCCGGCGCGTAGGCGATGAAGTCCTGGTCCTGCAGTTCGTGCATGGCCACGGGCCGGTCCACCGCCAGGGCACTGAAGGAGGGAAGCGCGACGACGAGTGGCTCCTGGGTGACCACGCGGTAGTCGATTTCCTCGGAGGCAACGGGGGGACGCAGCAGTGCCGCGTCCAGGGTCCCGTTCCGCAGCCCCGCTTCCATGGACGGCGTCAGCATCTCTCCGTTCAGCGCCAGCGACAGGCCGGGAAGGACCTGCTTGGTGAGCCGCGCGATCCGGGGCATGACACCGTAGGTTGCCGAGCCGGAGAACCCCACCCGGAGGACGCCGGTGGCGCCCTTGCCCACCTGGTAGACATCCGCGCGGAGCGTCTCGACGTCGTTGACGATCTGGCGGCCGCGGTCCAGCAGGAGCTGGCCCGCCGCCGTCAGGTCCACCCGGCGGGTGGTGCGGTTGAGGAGCTGGACGCCCAGCTGGTCTTCGAGTTGGCGGATCTGCTGGGACAGCGGCGGCTGCGCCATGTGCAGGCGCTTCGCCGCCCTGCCGAAATGCCGCTCCTCCGCGACCGCGATGAAGTAGTTCAGCTGGCGGATTTCCATCCGATGCCACCTTTCCAACGAGCCGGGGGAGGCGCGGCGCGGCCTCATTTATTCATAGAGTAACCATAAAAGGCCTTACTTAGATACTTTTTCGACGTAATCTAGCGGTGCTTCAATGACGGGCAGTGCTTCCTCCAGCCTGTGCTGCCGCGGTACCAGGATGGTGACGGCGCCGCCGAGCAGGGCCACCGCGCCGTAAATGTAGAAGGCTGTTGCCCCGCCGATCCCCGCGGCTGCCAGCCAGCCACCGATGATCGGACCCAGGACCCCGCCCAGCCGGCCCACGCTGGCGCACCAGGCGACGCCGGCGGCACGGGCATTGGTGGTGAAGTAGTTGGACTGGAAACCGTAGACCAGCACCTGCGTGCCCAGGGTTCCCACCCCTGCGGTGGCGATGAACGTGAAGAGCAGCGGCAGCGGGAAGCTGAAGGTCATCAGCCCCAGGGAGATGGTGGCGAGGGCAAACGTGGCAGCGATGACCCGCTGCGGTCCGTTCCGGTCTGCCATCCGGGAGGCCACCAGGCCGCCCACCACGGCGCCCAGGTTCAGGGCCAGCGGGAAGAACAGGGCGTAGGTCCGGCCGTAGCCGTAGCCCTCCATGATCTTGGGCAGCCAGGTGTTGAGCCCGTAGGTCAGGAGGAGGCCGCAGAAGGACATCAGGCCCAGCAGGATGGATGCCACGGCGAACTGGCGGGAGAAGACGGCGGCGAACCCGGACTTCCGCGGGGCGGCGCCGGCCTTCCGGATCACCTGCTCTTCGGCGAGCGGCACCCCGGTGCGCCATGCTGCGGCGAGGGCTTCCTCTTCCCGGCCCCGGGCAAGCAGCCAGCGCGGGGATTCCGGAAGCTTCCGCCAGGCAATGGGCAGGATGACCAGGAGGGGCAGGGATCCAATGATGAAGAGGCCGCGCCAGCCGATGCTGTCCAGGAAGGCGATGCCCAGGACGGATGCCAGCACGCCGCCCGCGGGGACCCCGGAGTACACGATTGCGTTGTAGAACTGCCGCCGTCCCGCGGGTGCGAACTCGGCCATGGTGGCGCCGGCGCTGGCGATGACGACGCCCAGGCCCAGCCCAGTGGCAAACCGGAGGGCACCGAAGGCGGTGACATCCGTGGCCAGGGCGGTGGCGAACATGCCCAGGGAGAACCAGGCGATGCCTGCGAGCATCAGCCTGCGGCGGCCGAAGAAGTCACCGATCGCTCCGCATGCCAGCGACCCCACCAGCACGCCAATGAGGGCCCAGGACCCCAGGAGCCCGGCGGTGGCCGCATCGAAGTGCCCGATTTGGCCCGCGTCTGCGAGCAGCCCCGGAAGGACCGTGCCGTAGACCACCAGGTCGTAGCCATCAAACAGGAGGGCGGCGCAGATGACGAAAGCCACCCAGTTGGCTGTCCGGGTCTCCCTTCCCGGGTTTCCGGTGATCGTGGATTGGGGGTGCGGCAGCGTCATGGCGCAGGTCCTTTCAGGGGGCGGGTGGAGAGGCGCCGCGGCATTCGGATGGATCCGCGCCGGGGCCTCGGCAACCCAGCCTGACAGGTAATGTGACGCACGGCATATGAGGGAAATGCCCGGTTTCGCGCCGGGGGTGCATTGTGCCGTTTCCGCGTATCAAAGGGGCGGTTTTTGCGATGGATCCAGCGGGAACAGGCCAAATGCGCCCGGCAGCAGGGTCATCCCGGCGTCGGTGGGAGGGTGGGTCTTAGTCCATAGGCTGCCGGTATGAACCCGACGTGCCGTAACCGTGGCCGGGAGCAGGGCGCCGCGGTTAGGCTGGCGGAATGATCAATCCAGCACGGCTGCACTCAGACCTGTCCCGCCTGGGCCGGGAGACTGATATGTTCCTGGCCACGGTGTCCTCTTTGTCCGATGAAGAGTTGGCTGCTCCTTCGCTGTGTGAAGGGTGGACCCGCGCCCACGTCGTCGCGCACGTCGCATGCAGCGGACGTGCCCTGATAGGGCTGATTGACTGGGCCACGTCCGGGAAGGAACGCCGGCTGTACGCATCCGCTGAAGCGCGCACGGAGGCCATCGCCGCCCTTGCTGCCCTGCCGCGGGACGAGCTCCTGGCTGAGGTGCGGGACTCAGCCGCCGCTTTCGCCGGTGAAGCCGAGCGGTTGACCGGGGAACTTGCGGCGCAGAAAGTAAGGGCAGGTGGCCGGGACCTGCCGGCCACGTCCATTGTGGCGCTGAGAATTGCCGAGGTGGTGGTGCACCACCATGACCTTGAGACCGCCTGGACCATCGAGGAGGCCGACCCCGATTCGCTGTTGAACGCCATCGAGGCCGTGGTACGTGCACTGCGTGCCAAGGGGGCGCCGGGGATGACGCTGGTGACCGAGGAACGCGACCAGTGGATTATCGGCAACGGCGCGCTGCACATCGAGTCCGATCGTGAGGGCCTGCTTCAGTGGCTGGCGCGTGGCGATGCAGCGCATATCGAGGCGGACGGCCCCGTGCCAGCACTGCCTAGCTGGTGAGCCGGCCGGCTCGAAGATTGCAGCGTCCCATCCTGAGCGGGCCGGACTGACTTTTCGCCGTTGGTGCGGGGATGTTTTCCGGTCCCACTTTGTCTCCAGCAGTGAGCCTAGGAAAGACAGGTGCACCAGGCCGGGACCGTCGCTCTCATAGAAATGTGGGGTGACCCTGTCAACCTGGGTGGGTTTGGCAGGTTTGGCTGGAAGAAGACCCAACCGCACCCAAGCGAAGAGCGGCCGCTGTCGTCAGGCGTAGTTGCCGGGCCTTGCCCGGGCAGAGGGGACAGCAGTCTTAGCTGTTTCCAGCCCAACATCGCGCCGGTGCCCGTGCGGGTTATCCTCTGTGTAGTCCTCGCCATGGTGGGGGTGGTGCTCGCCATCCAGGCGTTCGCAAGGTGGTCAGGTCAGGAACAGGCCATGCGCCACAATCGCGAGCTTCCCCATTCGTGGTTGCTGATCACGATGACGATTGTCGTGGCTTCAGCAGCCGCCGTTTTCTCCGTCCTCATCCTTCTGGCGGGCTGATCTGTGGCGCATACGCTCCGGGATCCAGGCTTGCAACCGGATCGTACTCTGCTCGCGTGGCGACGAACCATCCTCGCCCTCATCATTACGGATTTCCTCGTCTGGAGGACTTGGCTGCTTTCATCTGCAGGGGACGGCGCAGAGAGAACTCACAGGGCTTCGGTGTGGCGGTAGGTATGGCCGCAGTGGCCACGGTCGTCCTGACTGCCTGCATCCTTCGCCGCCCTCTGCAATTTAGAAACACGCCGCATCAAGCCCCGTCGGCCGCACTACTGAAGACCGCCGCCGGCGCCGTGCTCGCCCTGACCTCTGCCGTCATTGCATCCATAGCACTGCCCGGCCTTCCCGGCGGAGGATGACTTCGGCTGCTACCGGCAACAACGGATCCATCACCATCCACGGGAGGAAAGCCGGGACGGGCACTAGTCACTCCCCTCTTGGGCAGCAGCCAACGCGGTTAACTTGAGCTTGGTGGCCCAGTGCGCGCCGATCCAAGCGCCCAAGAGGCTTCCTGCCAGCAGGTTAAGCACGATGTACCAGTGTGGACACCGATGATCGCGCCGGCCAGGAAGACCAGCAGGAGGGACTGCTGTCGTGCCTGCCCTGGCGTCAACAGCATGGCAGTCCGATTCATACGGAAAAATTGTCAGCAGCAGCATACGGATTCCGTTGGGCCCTCGTGGCTGCTGACGCAGTGAGTAACCTTCCCGCCGGGACGCTGTCGTTCCTCCGGAGGTACGAAGCAGCTTTGCTGTTGTTGCTTCCATGTGCGGGTCAGCCGGTAGGAGTCGATGCCGTTCCGATGAAATCCCCGTCAATAGCGCCGGCCAGTTACAAAATGCGGCCAGAAATAAACGTCTTACATGGGTCATCCAAACCTGTCACAGTCAGATGGGCCTGAGCAAAGCTCATTCCATCTATTTCTCAGGGCGTCCAACGTTCTCTCCTTGGCAGGGTGGGCACGCGTATGAATCAGGCCGCGGGCGGCACTTGGCGGTTGCTCTGCTGTGAGGCGTGGGCCGGGGACTAGGATGACGTCGAGTGCTTCGACGTCGATGAGTTTGCGGGTTCCGTTTCTTCCCTCGATGATCCAGAACATGCTCATGATGGAATTGCTGAACTGACCCGACCGTGGCGGATGAGCCGTCCATGCTGCCGAGCTTCAATCTGGGTACCTGGTGAAAGCTCCGTGCATGACCGGATGATCCGGTCCCTGGCTGCCGTCATGATCAGGTCCTCCTGCTCCGGTTTCCCGCTTCGAGCCTAGGCGCGAGAGGTTGCGTCGGCGTTTCCGTGTAGTGATGCTGCGGTTTAATGCTTGTTTTAGCGTTAGTGCCCTCTCTCTTGGTAGGTAAAAGAAGACAAAAGAAAGCCCCAGGCAGAGCCAACGTCAGCTCGACAGGACGACGACGGTTACTGCGGTCGTCGTCGTTTTCGCGGCGCGGACTTAACACCGCGGCAATCATTGGGATATTCAGGGGAAACTGTCCGGGCGGAGCATGAGGAGTGCCCCTTCGAAGTCCTCAGGGAATATCGGTGAGGGCACTGCCCGGTCGTCGCCGGCAGTCCTGCGGCTGCCTTTCCTGCCTCAAGGGGTGCACTTATGCTAACGCCGTTGAACCAAAGCGTGGCGGATTCCGCGCTGCTTACCCGGTCCCTTCCACTGGGGTTGCTCCGTTCCTTCGTCTATTCGGACGCGGCCGGCGATGGGCTGACGCCCTCCCTGCTGGCTGAACTTAAAGTCCTCGCAAGGGTCCCTGGGTTGCTGGTGGCCTGCAATTATGGCGGAACGTTGTGCGATGCGGAGGGCATCTCCACCGAGACCCTGCCGCTGGGCAGCGCGGCAATTGCCCTCCGTGCCCTGGCCGCGCTGCCGAACACCCATGCCGCCGTCATCTCGGGGCGCTCCCTCCGCGATCTGGCCGCCGTGTCCCGATTGCCGGCGGAAGTGCACCTGATTGGCTCGCACGGTGCTAAGGCGGACATGGAGTTCGCGCACGTACAGCCACTGGCAACGGAAGCGGTACTGCAGAAGGTCAGCGCGGCACTCAACGAAGCGGTGGGATTTCAGAAAGGCGTCTGGCTTGAGCGGAAACCCGTGGCGGTGTCCGTCCACACCCGGCCGGCCGCGGCAGAGGTGGTGGCGGCAGTAACTGCCACCGCACGGGACATCGCACGTGAGCACGGGCTGTTCTTCATAGTGGATGGGTCTGTCCTGGATCTGTCCGTGGTGGAACCGTGCAAAGCTGATGCCCTGGAAAACCTCCGGTCCAGGCTGGGCGCCAGCGCCGCCATGTATGCCGGGGACGCACACAGCGACGAACTTGCGATCGCCACCTTGCGGGGCCCGGACATGGGGCTGCGCGTCGGCCCCGGGGAAACACGTGCCGCGCACAGGCTGCCCGATCCTGGATCCTTCGCCAGGGTCCTTGCCATCCTGTTTGAGCTGCGGCGGGCATGGCTCTTCGGCGAGGACGCTGTAGGGCTGGAGCGGCACTCGATGATCGGCAACGGCTCCTCAACGGCTCTGGTTACCCCGGACGCCAAAATCTGCTGGATGAGCCACCCCCTGCCGGACTCCGGCTCCCTGTTTGCCCACATTCTGGGCGGCGACGCGGCGGGTCACTTTTCGATAGAGCCCGTTAAGGCCTCCCAGGTGCTGGGCCAACGGTACGTGGACAGCACCATGATCGTGGAGACGCGATGGACAGACGTCACGGTCACGGACTACCTCGAACCCGCTCCGGACGGAATCACGAGCCTTGTCCGGGTGCTGTCCGGAACCGGCGCGGCAAGGATCGTGTTTGCGCCCCGCCCGGACTACGCCAACGCGCCATTCAGCATGGAGGTCCGCGGCGAGGAGCTGCACGTGGTGGGAACATCCGATCCCATCACCCTTCTCGCGCCCGGCGTGAGGTTCGCAGTCACTTCCGATGGGCGGCATGCCACCGCCACGGCTGCAGTCAACCTGCAGGACGGGCCCGTAGTGCTCAACCTGCGCTGCGGCGACACCGAGCCGCGGCCAGCGGACCCCGGTGGCGAAATGGAGCGGCGGGCCGGCGTCGCCCTCTCCTCCCGCAGCTGGGTGCAGAGCCTGGAAGTGCCTACGGTCAAGCCCTCCCTAGTCCGCCGGTCCGCACTGGTGCTCCGCGCCTTGGTCCACGAACCCACCGGCGCAGTGCTGGCCGCACCTACTACCTCGTTGCCCGAAGGCATCGGTGGGACCCGCAACTGGGACTACCGCTACTGCTGGTTGCGTGACGGCTCCATGACCGTCAACGCGCTGGCGGACCTGGGTTCCACGCAGGAAGCGGCCGGATTCCTGGGTTGGCTGGGTCGGATCCTGAAGCACGCCCCGGGCCCGGAGTGGCTGCGTCCGCTCTACTCCGTCACGGGGGCCCCGCTCTCCACGGAAGCCGTGATCGACAGCCTCCCCGGTTATGCCGGCTCCCGGCCCGTCCGGATCGGTAACGCCGCGGACCACCAGGTCCAACTGGACGTCTTCGGCCCGATCGCGGAACTCATCCACGCCCTCAGCGTCAGGGAAGAGGCGCTCAAGGACGACCATTGGGAGCTGATGGTTCAGATGGCCTCGGCGGTGCTTGCCCGCTGGCAGGAGCCGGACCACGGCATTTGGGAGGCCCGGCGTGCACCCCGGCACCACGTCTACACCAAGGTAATGTGCTGGGTAACTCTTGACCGGGCGCTGCGGGCTGCTGCCCGCCACGGACGCACCCCTGACCCTGTCTGGGAACCCACGGCCACCGTCATCCGGGACGAGGTGCTGCGTGAAGGCTGGGATGACTCGGCCTCCTCGTACACCGTGGCTTACGACAGCCCGGATCTGGACGCCGCGGTGCTGCACATCGGACTGTCCGGCCTGCTGGACGTCACCGACCAGCGCTACCTGGATACCGTCCGGGCGGTGGAGCGGGAACTTCGGGTGGGACCCACGGTTTTCCGGTACAAGTACGACGACGGCCTGCCGGGCCTGGAGGGCGGTTTCCACATCTGCACCACCTGGCTGATTGAGGCATACCTTGCGGTGGGCAGGATCGAGGAGGCCTGGGACCTGTTCGACCAGTTGGTGAACCTCTTTGGGCCAACAGGACTATTGCCCGAAGAGTACGATCCGGGCACCGAAACCCATTTGGGGAACCATCCGCAGGCGTACTCGCACCTCGGCTTCATCCGTTGCGCCCGGCTGCTTGCTAACCACCAGGACGGCCCGGAAACGCGAAAGCATTAGGGACTGTCACTCAAGCTGGTTTGAATCCGACGAGCGATCCAGCCAGCTTGTAAGGCAACCAGTGCCGGTATGGCCAGTGTTGGTCACCTCCCCGTAAACGAGGGGAAATATTGTCCGGTTAGCGTTGGGATCAATGATTCCGTGCGGGGAAGGAACTGAGATGCGCGTAGGACTTATTCGGGTGCTGACGACCTCGGACCGGCGCCTGCTTCATGCCCATGGGAGGCTGCTGCAGGAGACGTTCGGTTTCACTGTCACCTCCCGCTGCATTCCGGGCCAGCCCTCCGGGGTGTACGACGAAGCGTCACTCATGGCCGCCGCGCCGAAGGTGGTCGAGCTGGCAAGAGAAATGGCCGAAGAGGCCGATGCGCTGATCGTCAGCTGCGCCTCGGAGCCCGGTCTGGCAGAAGCTCGCGCCCTGGTGGGCATCCCCGTCATCGGTGCAGGCTCCGCGGCTGCTGCCGCGGCCCTGACCTTTGGCGGCAGGGTCGGCGTCCTGGGGCTCAGGCACCAGGTGCCAGGACCGGTTTCTGAATACCTCGGTGAACGGATGGTCCTCATCGACGGTCCCGAAAGTGTCGAGACGCCCGACGCGTTTCTGATGCCCACGGGCATCTTCGACTCTCTCACCGCTGCCCAGATGCTCATCGATGCCGGTGCTGACGTCATCGTTCAGGCGAGCACCGGACTGAGCAGCATCGGCATGGCCGAGGTTCTCCGCCGCAAACTTCGGGTCCCCGTCATTGACGCCGTCACCGCGGCCGGATCCATGCTCGCCTCGGCCCTCGCAGCCCGGGAGCTGCAAAAAATTTGAACCCCGGGAAGCGTCAGCGGCCGGTCCACTCGTGGGCGAGGCGGTTGCGGCGCTCCTCCTCGCGTTTGGAGTACGCGGCCGCGCGGATTGCTTCCTCCGACTCCAGGCCGGTGCCAAGGGCACCGCCGACGGTCGCCGCCGACGCGACGAACCAGGACAGGACGAACAGGTCGCCATAGCCGAGCGTCTGCTGGAGGTAGCCGCCCATTACGGCCGGGTCGAGGACGAACAGCGCCCAGGCCAGGTTCACGAGGTAGAGCGCCAGGTAGCAGATGATTATCCCAATGGTCAGGGTTACCAGGGTTGAGGTGTTGTAGAGGCGGGACCTTTCCCTGGCGCCCGCAGAGCCGTCGTCGGGTCGGTCCCACAGTTCGCCGTCAATCACGAGCCAGGCAACAACGAGGGCAATGGAGGCGATCGTCGCCACTGTGAGGCGCCACGGTGACAGGGAGCCGGCGAGTAGCCAAACCGTTGAGTTGATCGTGGCTATCGCCCCTGTCGTCAGCGCTGCCACGAGCGCGGACTTGAGCCCAGGCACCAGGAGCCACGGACGGTTCGCAAGCACCATTCCCACGAGGAGGCGCCAACGGCTGGTGAAGTAGGGCATCGGCTCGCTGTGCCCGGCCTGTGCATTGCCTGCCATGCCGCTGACGAGCGCGCGCACTGCATGCCGGGCACGCGCCCGCATACCGAGCCCGCCGAGTGCCGGCAGCGACAGCACAGCTGTGCGTTGCCGCGGGTCGGTCTCGGCGAGCAGATACCGGCCGTCATTCTCGTCACGGAACGGAAGTTCGGTCAGCCCGATAACGATGTCCCATTCGTGCTGACGGGCGTGGTCCCGAAGCCGTGCCAAGGCAGTTTCGGCGTCCTCGCAATCCATGGCGAATGGTTCGCTCACGATCTCGATGTCCCAGCCCTCGCGGTCCTCGCTGCTCGGCGGCTGAAGGTCACTGAGCAGGCGCGCGATCTCCGTAGGCGCGGCAGGGTCCGCCACCATCCCGACCCGGATCCGTTCCGTCACGGCAGGATACCGCAAAGGGCGGGGGTGAACTTTTTTGGCACCATTTTTCTCCTCATGATTCAGCGCAACCTGCGTGTGCAGGCCTCCGTGTCGCTATTCTCAACCCGGTCCTGATCACGGTCTACATCAACCTGGTGACGAATCTGGGCCAGGGATGATGTGAGGGTGTCACCAGCGCAGGCGTTGCTGGTGACACCCTTGGTCCGCCAGCCCGGCAGTATGGCTGTCAGGCTGTGCGGTGCTTTCGCAGCGCGCGGACCGCGGCAACAGCACCCAGTCCGGCGAGCACCCATGGGCCTCCCACGAGGAGCGGGTCGATCCATTGGTGGTTGACGTCGGCGCGTTTTTGTCCGAAGCGGGAGCGGACACCGTGGGCCGAGAACTCGCTGAGCACCCCGGTTTCGGTGACGGGGTTGTCGGGGCGCAGAGTCGCAAAGGACTTCAGGTGGTGTTCCCAGGCGTCCACGCGGTCAGCGGCGATCAACAGGAGCCAGTGCGCGGCCCGGCCCTCGCTGTACTTGTAGGCGTACTTCCGGATAGCGCCGGAGACCCCGGCAGGAGGTGTGGAGGTCCCGAAAACGGGGGTGAGGAAGGCGTGCTCGACGGACCGTTCCCGGGGCCATTTCTCCGGTTGGCGTTCGGGGAAGTCCCAGCGCGCACCGGTCTCGATGCCGGGTTGCTCGCGGGGGTAGGAGGGGCGGTCGGCCGGGTCGAGGTCTGCGCCCCATCCCGGGATCTGTGCCCGCAGGTCTTCGGCGGACTTGGGTGGGATGCGTTTGTTGGCGATGTACGGCGTTGCTGCTGTTTCAGACATGGTGCGGGTCTCCTTTCAGGACTGGCTGGCGACTACGAGCGGTTTGATGATGTTGTCCAGTTTGGCGGAGAAGATGTGGTAGCCCTCGGCGATGTGTTCCAGCGGGATCCGGTGGGTGACGATGTCGCTGGGTTTGAGGTAGCCATTGCGGATGTGCTCGAAGAGCCGCGGCCATTGGCGTTTGACCGGGCACTGGTTCATCCGCAGGGTCAGGCCCTTGTTCATGGCGTCGCCGAACTTCACGGCGCTGAAGATCGGCCCGTACGCGCCCACCACGGACACCGTTCCGCCTTTGCGGACGGAATCGATGGCCCAGTTCAGGGCGACGGGGGAGCCGCCCTGCAGTTTGAACTTGCTGCTTGTGACGTGCTGGAGGAAGTTGCCGTCCGCTTCGGCCCCCACGGCGTCAATGACGACGTCGGCGCCCAGGTAGTCGGTCTCCTTCTTCAGGTGCACCACGATGTCGTCGTACTCGGCGAAGTTGTATGTTTCGGCGTGGGCGAAGGTCCGTGCTTTTTCCAGCCGGTACTCCAGATGGTCTATCACGATCACGCGGCCTGCCCCCATCAGCCAGGCGGACTTGGCGGCGAAAAGCCCCACCGGGCCTGCACCGAACACCACCACGGTGTCGCCCTCCACGATGTCGCCCAGCTGGGCGCCGAAGTAGCCGGTGGGGCAAGCGTCGGTGAGCAGCACCGCGTCCTCCTCGTCCATCCAGTCCGGAATCTTCGAAGGCCCCACGTCCGCGAAGGGGACACGGACGAATTCTGCCTGGCCGCCGTCGTAACCCCCGCAGGTGTGGGAGTAGCCGTAGATGCCGCCCACCGCCGTCGCGTTCGGGTTCACGTTGTGGCAGTTGGAGTACAGGCCACGGGCACAGAAGTAGCAGGAACCGCAGTACACGTTGAACGGCACCATCACCCGGTCGCCCACGGACACGTTCTGCACCGAGGATCCCACTTCATGCACGGTGCCCACGAACTCGTGCCCGAACGTCATTCCCACCCGGGTGTCCGGCATCATGCCGTGGTACAGGTGCAGGTCGGACCCGCAAATAGCGCCCCTGCTGACCCGGACGATCGCGTCGTTCGGGTGCTCGATCTTCGGAATGTCTTTTTCTTCGACCCGTACTTTGTACGGTCCGCGGTAAACCATTGCCCGCATCAGTACCGCCTCCTGTGGATTGCTCGTATTGACATTGAAGGTTCTCCTGTCCGGGCTTTCTCAGGTGCCGGCCGGGTGGAGGACGACTTTGGTCCAGCCGTCTTCGCGGTTGTCAAAGTTCCTGTACCCCTCCGGGGCCTGATCCAGCGGCAGTTCGTGGCTGACGATGAACGACGGGCTGGCCTTTCCGCCGGCAATCAGATCGCGCAGGGCCCGGTTGTACTTCTTGACCGGGCACTGTCCCGAGCCCATCGTCTGTCCTTTGAACCAATAGTTTCCGTAATCGAAGGCCACCTGGCCCTGTTGGGCGAGTTTGTCGGGGGCCCCGGGGTCCTGGGGCAGGAACACGCCGACCACGCCCAGGCCGCCGACGAACCGGACTGAGTCCACGAGCCGGTTCAGGGTCAGGTTGGGATGTTCGTTTCCGCCCGGATCGTGAGCCTGGTAGCCGACGCATTCGCAGCCCCGGTCGGCGCCGAATCCCATGGTCTGGTCCTTGACGAACTCGACCGGGTCCACTTCCGAATCATTCACAGCGATGGCGCCGATTTGCTCCGCCAGCTTCAGGCGGTCGCTTTGGCGGTCAACCACCATGACTTTGCCGGCCCCTTTGATAACGGCCGAGTACGCCGCCATGAGCCCGACCGGTCCTGCACCGTAAATGACGACGGAGTCCCCCGGGTACACCCCGGCCAGCTCCGTGGCATGCCAGCCCGTCGGGAAAATATCGGCGAGCATGACATAGTCGAGTTCTTTCTCCACCGAGTCCTCGCCCAGGCGCAGGCAATTGAAGTCCCCGTACGGCACGCGCAGATACTCGGCCTGCCCGCCCTGGTACGGGCCCATGTCCGCGAACCCGTACGCCGCACCCGCGAGCTGTGGTTCAGGCTGCATCGTCAGGCAGTAATTGGTGAAGCCCCGGTCGCAGTTCTTACAGAATCCACAGGCGATGTTGAACGGCAGCACCACACGTTCGCCTACCTGTACTTTGCTCACCGCCGGGCCGGTCTCGACCACTTCACCCAGGTTCTCGTGCCCAAAGGTGCGTCCGGGTTCGAAGCTGGTACGGCCCTCGTACATGTGCAGATCCGAGCCGCAGATGTTCGCAGCGGTTATTCGCACCAGCACGTCGGCGGGGTGCTCGATTTTGGCGTCCGGTACGTCCTCAACGCTGACGTCGTTCGGTCCTTTGTAAACTACTGCCTTCACTTTCCGCTCTTTTCTTTTATCCCATCCGATCGTTGGTCCACTAGTGGTACCTTCCGGGCGCAGCAAAGCAAGGGTCTGCAGGCCCGGCGACCCGGAAAAAAGGGGAGTGGCACCCGATACGCGTATTGGAGCTGGCGACGGAAGGGGGGAACAAGGATTGTGGCCCGTGCAGCCAGCCCAAGGGGTTGGGAGGCTAAAGGCTTCCAGATCGCAGGCTGTCCAAAAAATCCCGCCCGCGGTCTGTACGCGAAGAGCAACTGATCGGAACTCAATGCTAAGCACACTTATTAACGGTGTCGAGGGATAGCGGGCCGCAACAATTTCGGCGAGTTCTGGTTCACGCTCACCGTTACCGACATTTGCGCCGGGTGGACCGTGAATCGGCCTGCGCAGAACAAGGCAGCCAATTGGGCATTCGAGGCCTTCGAGCACGGCACGACCGCTCTCGAACACCAATGAAAAGGCCAGGGCCGAACAGAACATTCACCAACGCGTTGTAGTTGCAAGACGGTCCGACTCCCGTACTTGGAACGCCGATACCGGGCCTTTCGCCATCATGGCTGAGCCAGGTTGCCTTGGGGAAACTCCCGCAGCGGGCTTTCGCCTGCTATCGGCCCATCGACGATCATCACCTGGCCGCTAGTCCCCCGAAATGTAGCGTACAACGCGGCGGGTAGGCGTCAGCTCGGCGGTCACAAGGTCCCTCGCTGGCATCAGACCCCGGGGAGGGCGCAGATGTGCCCGTCGGCGTCGATGGGGTAGCCGCAGAGCGAGCAGATCGGACGCCCGGCGCCCACGACCTCACGGGTGCGCTTGGCGAATGCGCGGGCGGTGCCGACCGGCAGCCGCACCAGCAGCATTTCGGTCTCTTTAGGGCCGTTCTGATCAAGGGATTGTCCGTTGTCATCAGCATCGACATCGGTGACGGGGTAGGCCTCTATAACGACCTGCGCCGTCGTTGTGTCCCAACCTAAGCTCATGGCACCGGCCTGACGCCGTTGCAAAGGCAATGGCGGACGACCTGATTCTGATGTAACCCGGAACCGCGTGTCCTGTTCAAGCACTTCGTCGTCGCACTGGCCCGGCAACTGCAACTGGTCGGACGGCTCCTCGCGGAAGACCTGAGCTCAACCCCTGGCTGCCCAGCAGGGCTTTCGACCCTCCGACCGCGACAAGCTCGTCGACGCGCTCAAAGAACACAATCTGCCGCTGCCGGAGAGGGCTGCCACTACAGCGTGAATCGCCCCACTTTATTTTGAGTCGCTATCAATAAGACGTTAAACTTGGACGTAGGCCAGAGTAGCCCTCGAGTACCGCGCCGGTGAACATCCCCTGGCCGGCAGGGCAAGCGACACAACCCGCAACGCGCTTCTGCTTGAGCGGCACTGGAACCTGAACTGGCCCCGATCCTGAACCCCGAGGAGTACCCATGACTTTGCTGGCCGAACGCCCCGCAACGACCGAACCCGCCCCTGACACCGCTGCCGGCACCACAGTCGTCGGCCCCGCCCTGCGCGGCGGCAGCTACGTAACTCTGCCCCGCGGCAGCGCCTCGGCCGGTGTTGAAGGCACCTATGTCACCGCCCCCGGCAGCCGACGCATGCCTCCCGTCACCGATGGCAGCTATGTCACCGTAGCCGGCGCTCCCGCTGTTGCCGCCGGCCTCGTCGAGGGCAGCTACGTAACGCTTCCGAGGGCAGCCTAAAGCCCCAGCGTCTTTGGTGGATGGCACCATGCAGGCGTAGAAAGGAGGCCGGCGGCGACACTGCGTGTCGTCGTCGGCCTCATTTTTTAGTGCAGATTTCGGAGTCGTGCGGGTGTTCCATTTGCACGGGACCCGCAGCCACCCGAGGGCTTGCCAGCGTCATTGAGCATGGGAGCATCGGCCCGGTCTCGCGGATCGAGACCCTTCGGACTGCAGTTCCACAATCCCGTGTACAGCTTCGCGAGGTTTCCTGCGTGCCCCCACGATCACCGCCTTGCCGGCGCCTCGATGAACTTGCCGTCCTGGCGCTGTGGTTCTCACAATGCGACATCAGGTCCGAGGCCGGCGCGGCGATCCGCTGACGCGAGGGCTTGGCCGCTGGAATACCGGGCCCAAGCCGTCGTAGCTTAGGTTTAGTTAGCCAGTCCGACTTCCGGGAACCTGATCAGCGTGGACGTAGCCCTCTTCCTGACCCGCCAGACGAATGTCTCCCGCCCCCTACTGTGAGACGGCCGATGCTAGTGAACGAGGTTCGGGCGCCGCATTGACGATGGATGCCTCGTCGATGCCGTGGATCCGGTATGCCTCCTGTAGATCAGAGGACTGCCCGAAGTCCTTTGCGCCCAGGGAGACTGTGCGGTCGCCTCGGGCTCCAGCCAGGAAGGCAAAGTGTGTGGGGGGCGTCCGTCCTGGACCGTGACGAGGGGCGCGGGTGCGTGTCGTGGAAACATCTATGATGTCGAATGCAAGCGCCTTAATTCCTTGGTTTAGCAAGTTGCGGCGCTGGAGGGATTCAAGGACCAGGTCAGGGCTGGTGAGGCAGACGACGCCGGCGATGATGCTAAGTCCCTTCAGCCGTGTGGCCGAGGCGATGACTTCGGGCATGATCGCTCCGACGCCGACCAGAGTGACCCTGTCCTCGACGGGGTCGTGGTCGCTCAGCCGGTAACGGCCGGCCACCGCGTGCCTGCGACGCCGCTCCAGCAGCAGCGCGTCCGTCGGCATGGCGGCCTGAGCCTGATCCAGTGGCCGGGTGGTGAATCGGAAGTAGGCTGAGCGTCCTCCGGGAATGCCGATCCGGCTCATAGCTTCGAGCATGCACCATTCCAGATCGCGGGCGAAGGCTGGCTCCCAGGCTGTGCACTCGGGTTGTTCCAATCCGATGGACGGAGTGGTGGGGGACTGGTGCGCGCCGCCCTCCGGTGCCAGGGACACCCCCTGACGGCGTCCCAATCAGGATGGACTGGCCCCCGGCGTACATGCCAAAGGACCACGGTTCGAGGGCGCGGGCCACGAACGGGTCGTAGATGGTGGCGAGTGGAATCAGCGGCTGGCCCCGCGGCTCCAGGTCGTTCCGAGTTCGGAGACGGGGCCCTCCAGGTTCGTTTCGGCGATGCCGAGTTCTATGTGTTGGCCGTGGGAGTTTTCGATCCAGCGGAGAATCCGTTCCCGGTCGTCCGCGAACCAGTCCTGGCGCTCACCGACGGACCAGACTGCGGTTTTGTTGATCCAGCCGCGAGGTTGGTGGACGACGCAACGTCGGGGCTGCAGGTGACGCCACGGTGGGCCACCTCAGGGGCTGCTCTTTTCAGGTCGGACAGGAACCGTCCCAGTGCGGCTTGGGTGGAAATTCTGTCGTCGCCCCATGGCAGGGAAGCCGGGATCTGGAGGGACGGGGCCAGTGCGGGTTGCCGGCGCTTGAGGCGGAGGGATGCCTGGGTGCAGGCCCGTTCTTCGACGGTGCCCGGCTGGAATTTGCGCCATGGATCGTCAAGGTCCATCCCGGAGATCCCCGCCAGTGTTTCCATCTGATCTTTGGACAGGGGCGTGGAGTGGTTGTTCGGTGTCCTTCGGTGGCAAGGCCGCCCTTAATCGTGTAGGCAAAGATGACGGTGGGCCTGGCGGGGTCGACCTGGTTGTAAGTGTGTCGATGTGGACCATTCGCCGCAGCTCTCCGCCAGATTCGCTATTCAGGCGGTGCCAACGTTGATGGTCATCGTCGACGGCAAGATCGTCGCGAGGCGGGCCGGTGCAGCTCCCGCCCCCGCGGTGAGGTCCTGGCTGGAGGGGGCACTCACCGCGTAACACAAGAACAGCGGACGACGACGGTCCCGCCCCTTCAGGGGCGGGACCGCATGCCAATCCTCGAGGTGCCACAGCTGCTACAAGGGATTTTTCCTTGCCGTCAGGTTATGAGGCGGTGTGGACCTTGATTGCCTGCTCTGCGTGCAGTTCGGCTGCCAGCCGCCCGGCCTCTTGCTTCGCTCCCTGGCATAGCCAGCGAACGTCGGAGTGGAGCCCGATGAAAGTGACCCCCCAGTTGATGAACAGCTTGGCATCGTCTGCGTCGTTCGCAAAAACGCCGGTGGCCTTTCCAGCCTCGCGTGCCTGGGCCACAACCGACCGCATGGCTTCGACGACCTCTGGATGCCAGGTGTCGCCCAGATGGCCCAGGGAAGCAGCCAGGTCGGACGGGCCCAGGAAAACGCAGTCGACACCCTCGGTTGCACAGATGCCCGCAGCGTTGTCAACGCCGGATCGGGATTCGATCTGCACGATGGTGCACACTTGTTCGTTGGCGTTCTTCACGTACACCGGGTCAAGTCCGTACCGGCCGGCCCGGACCAATCCTGCCACGCCCCGCACGCCAGCGTTACCGTTCTGCGGGTAACGCATCGCGCGGACAGCCTCCTGTGCTTCATCCGCGGTGTTGACATTGGGGAAGATAAGAGTGCGCGCACCAATGTCCATGGCCCGCTTGGCCAGGACGGGATCGTTTTCGGCTAGGCGTACGATTGCCTCGGCACGGCCGCCGTTAGCCCGGGCGGCGTCGACGGCCCTCAACTGTTCCACAGCGCTGGCGGGATTGTTGGGGGCGTGCTCAAGGTCGACTACGAGCCAGTCGAACCCGCAATGGGCCAGGGCCTCGGCCACCGCAGGTGAACCCAGCGTTAACCAAGTTCCGGTCGTGGTGGCGCCGGAGCGCAGAGCCACCTTGACGGGGTTATCGTGCATCAGGTCATCCTTCTACGAGATCTGTTCATTGTGTCCGCGGGCCGGCCCCGGTCCATATGGCCCGGAGGTTCAAGCCGCCTGGGATTATCCTAGGTGCCGCGGAATCCCTAGCGGGTTGCTGTCCTGCAACTCCGCGGGGAGGACATGGTCGGGGAACCCCTGCAGTGCCACCGGGCGCAGGAACCGTTGAATCGCTGCCGTCCCGACAGATGTGGTTTGGACGGCAGTGCTCGCCGGGTATGGTCCGCCGTGCTGCTGGGCATGTGTTACGGAGACGCCTGTGGGCCAGCCGTTCCACAGGACGCGTCCCGCCTTGCCGGCCAGAACACTGAGCAGGTGGCGGACGTCGCACTGGTCTGTGGCCTGTACCGTCGCGGTGAGTTGGCCGTCCATCCTCCGGGCAACCTCCAGCAGCTGGTTCATGTCCTCGTACTCAACCACCAGGGAGAAGGGCCCGAACCGCTCGGCCAGGAACAGGTCCGGATCCTCGAGGACTGCTGCGATGTCGGTGCCCAGGATCAGTGGCGCCGGGCCGGTGGCCTCGCCGGGAATGTTCCCGTTCAGGATCCGGACCTGCCGGTGGCCTGCGAGCTCGGCAACTTCCCGGGTGTAACCCGCTTCTATCCGTTCGGTCAGGAGCTTTGTGGCGCCCGGCAGTTCCGCGGTGTGCAGGTGTTCGATGATCTGGCTTCCGGCCGGAACAAAGAGGGTTCCCGGCTTGGTGCATAGTTGGCCGGCGCTGCCGGTCACTGCGGCCAGGTATCCCTCAGCGATGGCAGCCGGACGTTCTGCTGCCGCCTCGGGGGTAACAAAAACCGGGTTGTTGCTGCCCATCTCGGCGTAAAACGGAATCGGAACATCCCGTTGTTGGGCGATGTCGAACAGTGCCCGCCCGCCGGGGATTCCTCCGGTGAAGGCGCCTGCCTGGATCCTGGGATCTCTCAGGGCCCGGACGCCGGTTTCTGTTCCGTGGATCAGGGCCAGCACGCCTTCAGGTGCCCCGGACACTTCCAAGGCCCTGAGGAGAATCGCGGCGGTGCGCGCAGAGAGCTTCGGATGTCCGTGGTGCGCCTTGACGATGACGGTGCAGCCTGCCGCCAGGGCTGAAGCGGTGTCGCCGCCACCGACGGAAAAGGCAAAGGGGAAGTTGCTGGCGGCGAAGACCAGCACCGGCCCCAGCGGGAGCAGCATCCGTCGAAGATCGGGGCGTGGTGCACCCATGGGCCATTCGGGATCGGAGTGGTCTATGCGTGCGTAGACGAAGCGGCCGATCCTTAGTTCCTCGGCGAAGAGGCGCAGCTGAAAAACGGTCCGCGTCAATTCTCCCCGCAGCCGCGCATCGGGCAGATGCGTCTCTGCCATGGCAAGTTCGATGAGCTCGTCGGCGTGCGTCTCCATGGCTGCAGCCATCGCCTCAAGGTGGTGGGCACGGCCAGTGGAGGGCATCCCGGACCAGCTCTCGAAGGCCGTTTCGGCCGCGCTCAGGACTTCGTCCAGGCTCAGGGTTTCAATGGTTTCGGTAGTCATCTTGTCTTGCTCTCTTGTTTGTATCCAGGATGGCCGGCGGACACTTGGGCCCTAGTCGATCTCCTGGTTGCTCTTTTCTTTGGCGAACAACACAGCCACCAGTGAGATGGCGCCGCAGAGGATGATGAAAAGGCCCACCGGAAGATAGCTGCCGCCGAAGGCTGCGAGGAGTGCTGTGGCGATCAGCGGAGCGGGCCCGCCCGCGATAGCTGCTCCCAGCTGGTAACCCAGGGAAGCACCTGTGTAGCGGATGTCCGGGGAGAAGCTCTCTGCGATCACGGTGCCGATCAGTGACCCATAGGTGGGCCAGATGACGGCAAACCCGACGAAAAGCGCAACGGCAAGGAACGGCAGGGACTTCTGGTTGAGCATCCAAAGGTACGGGAGGATAAACACCATCAGGGCCACGGTGCCCCAGAGGAAAACCTTTTTCCGGCCGATCCGGTCCGAGAGCGCACCAAACTTGACCATTGAGAACACGCCGATCACGGCGCAGACCAGCAGCACCGAGAGTACGGCTTCGCGCTTGTACCCCAAGGTCATGGCGTAGGAGACGGTGAACGTCGCGAACATGAAGAACGTCGAGGTCTCAACGATCTTGGCGCCCGTTGCGATAAGGACTTCACGCCAGTGGTGCTTCAGGGTGTCGACGAGGGGAACCTGTTTCGTCGCTCCCGCGGCTTTCACCATCCGGAATGATGGTGTCTCGTCGACCTTGTGGCGGATCCAAAGGCCGACAGCCAACAGGACAACCGACAGAAGGAACGGGATCCGCCACCCGTAGGCCAGGAACGCTTCGTCCGAGAAGACCGCGCCCGCGGCCAAGGTGATCATGTTGCCCAGAGCGAGCCCGAGCATAGCACCGGTCTGCGGGACTGCACCGAAGAATCCGCGCCGGTTCTTGGGAGAGTACTCGACGGCCAGAAGCAGGCCCCCTCCCCATTCGCCGCCCAAGGCAAGGCCCTGGAGCAGGCGGAGCACAGTCAGAATGATGGGAGCCGCGACGCCGATAGCTGAATAGGTGGGCATCAAACCCATCGCGACAGTAGAGACGCCCATCAGGGTCAGCGTGACGACCAGTGTTTTCTTCCGGCCGATCCGGTCTCCGACATGGCTGAACAGAATGCCGCCGATCGGACGGATCAAGAAGGCCAGGGCGAAGGACGCCAAGGCCAAGAGCTGGCTGACGGTCGGATCGTTGGACGGGAAGAACAACGGGCCGAATACCAGCCCGGACATGGTGCCATAAAGGAAGTAGTCGTACCACTCGATTGTGCTACCGACTGCGCTGCCCCACAGGGCGCGCTTCCGATCCTCGTCGGAGACCACGATCTGTGGCGCTGCGACAGTTGATGACATGTTTCTCTCCTAAGGGAAGACCTTCGACGTTGAAGGTATGGATTAGTTGCTGCTGCCCATCAGGACCACCGAACGACCGATGTTTCCGTTGGCCAGCGAGTCGAATGCTTCGTTGATCTGGGCCAGGCTGAACTTCTCGCCGACAAGGGCATCAAGCTGCAAACGGCCGGCCAAATACATGTCCAGGATCTGAGGGATCTGCACTGACAGATTGGAGGAACCGTACAGGCTCCCCCTCACCGATTTCTCCTGCTGAACAACCTGGTTCAGGGGCACGTTGATCTCGGCCTCGGCGTTGGACAGTCCCACCACGAAAGCCGTGCCGCGGGGGCGAAGTGCCAGGACTGCCTCGCGAATGGTCTGGGGCCGGCCGATTGCTTCGACAGCCCAGTGGGCTCCTTCGCCAGTGATCTCGTGCACAGTGGTGGCCAGGTCGTGTTCGCGCGTGTTGATCGTGTGGGTTGCCCCAAGCTCCCGCGCCTTCGCGAGCTTTTCGTCGTCAATGTCGGCAACGATCACCGGGTGGGCCCCGACTGCTGCGGCGCCGATGACTGCCGAAAGCCCCACTCCGCCGGCTCCGACGATAAGAATCGACTCCCCGGCGGGAGCCCCCATTCCGTTCAGTACGACGCCCATCCCTGTGATCACTGCACATCCCATGATGGCTGCTACAGCGACGGGAACCTCTTGGGGGATCTTGATCACCGATTCGCCGGATACGACGCATTCCTCCGCGTAGCAGGACACCCCCATCAGGTGATGTACGGGCTTTCCGTCGTGCGACAGCCGCGTTCCGCCGCGCAGCAGTTCGTTATGGGTAGCGTGCACAGCGCCGAGGCGGCAGAGCGCAGGCGAGCCGCTGCTGCAGTACTCGCACCGGCCGCAACTTGGCCGCCAGGTCAGAATGACCTTGTCGCCCGGCCTGACATGGGTGACCCCGGCTCCGACTTCCTGCACGATGCCCGCGCCCTCGTGGCCCAGCACGATAGGCGTCCGGCACGCCAGGTCCTGGACCATGTAGTGGTAGTCACTGTGGCAGATGCCCGCCGCGTCAACGCGCACCCGGACTTCGCCCGGACCAGGCGCCTGCAGATCAAGATCGACGACGGCAAGCGGTGCGCCTGCTTGGTTCATGATTGCGGCCTTCACCGATCACTCCTTGTTGCTTGGTTCTCATATCCCGTGTTTCAAATCACGGGAACTGAGCACAAGCATCAGGTCCGGACCGCCGTCGTCAAAATCCGCCTCTCATTCAGTGAGACGCCTATAGTTTGGCCCAATGCGGAACTGCCCGCATCTGGCGGTTTAGTCCCAGTGTCGCTGCATGGACAGCGGGACCAACCAGTCTCATCTCCACCACCCCCACCGGGGCAGTGATGGAAATGGCCGCCACAGCAGTAGTATCACCCCGCAGAATGGGACTCGCCGCGCACGCCAGGCCAGCATGGGATTCTTCCCGCTCATAGGCAATACCCTCACGTCGGGCCAGGTCCAGTTCGGCGCGGAGCTCCTGGGGATCGGTAATAGTGTTGGGTCCGATCTTCTCCAACTCGCCGTTCAGAAGATCCTCGACCAACTGGTCAGGAGCGTGTGCAAGCAGGGCCTTCCCACCAGCAGTCGCATAGCACGGTACACGTCCACCTACCCGTGATGGGATTGTCAAGTCCCGATACTGGCCGCGCAAAATCTCGATATAGACGACGTCATTACCTTCGAGAACGCCCAGCTGAACAGTCAAGCCCGTAGCCCGCCGGAGGTCGAACATCGTTGCCAGAGCCAGGCGCCGAAGATCCTTTGGCTGCTGCGCCATTTGCCCCAATTCAAAACACCGGATACCTATCTGGTATCCGGACTGAACCCGGTCGACGAAATCGTGCTTGGCGAGTTCTGAGAGTATCCGCGCCGCCGTCGCCCGGGAAAGTCCGGCCCTGCGCGCGATCTCCCCTCCCGTCAGGACTGGCTCTTCAGGACTGAACACGTCAAGGATCAGTGAAACCCGCTCAATCATGCTGGCAGCGGGCTTCGACTCAGTGGAATTCACGTTAAGCATTATGGTCTCACTCAGCGAGACACGCAAAGTCTCAGGCAACCTTATTGGGTGACAGCTTCGCCAGTCGCGACAACGCAGCGGACGGTCAGGATGAGGGCCCCGGAGGAGCTCCACTCAGCCGTGGGTCGCGCTCCAGTGAGACGGCGGCAAGAGGACTTCGTCTCCAATTTTGTTTCGGCGACACTTACATCGTCCGGGACGGGACGCCATTTTCGGCGAAAGCACGAATGTCGCACCCCACCCTCGCATGCTTGCGGGTGAGGCGCCGGAACAGAGCACCCAGCCGTGCAGGTTGCGAGCCAGACGGTCCATGCTCTGCACCACGAGGGTGTCCCCGTCCCGAGCGGAGCGCATCGGTGCGCCAGCCGGTGCATGGCGGGCAACCCGTTCGGACGCCATATCGGCGGCATTTCTTGGTTGCACTGCGGTCGTCGGTAGCGCTAATCGCCCTGGAGCGAGGAGGGTAGCGAGGCAGGCCCACAGGAATCCACGAGGTTCGGAACGCCTCCGAAGGAGGCCAGGGTCCGGGCGGTCTCCACAAACTCGCGTGCCAGCCCGTCGTTGACGTCGGTACGCCAAGCAATCGACAGCGGAGAGGTCATAGAAACGCTGGGTGGAGGCTTGAGTGAACGCAATTCCCCGCTCACCCATGATTGCTTCGAAACTACCTCACCACACCTGAAGACGGAGCCCGCACGGCCAGCTGAAAACGTGCGTGTCTGGCCAGACCTGCAATAATCGGTGGCGATGAAAGCGCACGAGACAGTAATGAACTGGGTGACCGGAGAGCTCTCGAGCGGTCGTTTACGGATTGGTGACCACCTCCCTAGTGAACGGGCTCTCTCTGAAACGTTGCAAGTCTCGCGAAGCTCGCTCCGCGAGGCGTTGAAGGTTCTTGAGGCGCTCGGAACGATTCAGGCAGCCACCGGTTCCGGGCCGCGCTCGGGTACCGTCGTGACCGCAGCCCCGGAGCAGGCGTTGGCACTGGCGCTCAACCTCCAGCTGGCGACGAGTCACGTCGAGCATTCACATGTGTACGAGGTGCGTCTGCTGCTTGAGACCTGGGCGGCCGAGCACTCGGATCCCGGCCGAGGGGATTGGAACTCTGCGGAGAGGCTGCTGGGGCTCATGGACGACCCCAGTGCCCCTGTCGGTGATTTCCTTCATCTGGACGCCGAATTCCACGTGACGCTTTCCCGCGCCGCTGGAAATCCCCTTATCAGTACGCTCATGGATGCCCTCCGGACTTCCATTGCCGATCACACCCTGGCCCGCGCCCAGGCACTTCCCGACTGGGAGGCGACCGCGGGGCGCCTGCGTTCCGAACATTATGCAATTGTTGATGCCCTTCGCAGCGGTGAACGTGCCGCAGCGGCCGAGCTCCTGCGCCGGCATATTCGGGGGTACTACATGGAGACAGCGGATTAGTCCCGTCACCAAGAAGAAGCGGGCGGCTATGTCCTGCGACCCTGTGGCTTCCTGAATGAACCGACCTCCTCGCGTTCGATCGTAAGCGGCTCAGCCGAGGCTTCTTCTTCGGGGCGACTGGTGCCCAGGCAGGCCCCTAATTTTGACGTGTCGGCCGTCACAGCTTAGAGTCTCATGTGGTCGGACCACGTGGTAGGGCCACACATCCTTCGAATCCCAAAGGAAAGATCCTTGACGGACACTACATCCCCTGAAAAGACAAAGAGCGAAGAAAAGCTGAACTATCGCGTGCTGCTCGGCAGCCTCAGCGGCAGCGTCATTGAATGGTTCGACTTCCTCGTATACGGCACCGTTGCCGCCCTGGTCTTCAATAAGCTCTTCTTTCCCAGCGACAACGCGTTCGTGTCGACTTTGCTCGCCTACATCTCGTTCTCGCTCACCTTCTTCTTCCGTCCCCTGGGCGGTATCATCTTCTCCCACATAGGCGACCGGATCGGCCGAAAGAAGACTCTCTTCATCACCCTCATGCTTATGGGAGGCGGAACGGTCGCCATTGGGCTGCTGCCCGACTACAACACAATCGGCGTAGCCGCCCCCATCCTGCTCATCCTGTGCCGCATCCTTCAAGGTCTCGGCATCGGCGGCGAATGGGGCGGGGCCCTCCTGCTCGCTTACGAGTACGCGCCCAAGAACCGCCGTGGCCTCTATGGTGCGGTGCCGCAAATGGGTATCAGCCTGGGCATGCTGCTCGCTGCCGGCGTTGTCGGCCTTCTGACCCTCCTTCCCGACGGCCAGTTCTTCGTCTGGGGCTGGCGCCTTCCGTTCATAGCCAGCGTTGTGCTCGTCCTCGTCGGCCTCTGGATTCGGAACGGCCTGGACGAGACCCCGGAGTTCAAGCGTGTCCGGGAGACGGGCGCCCAGCTGCGCCTGCCCATCAAGGAAGTTGTCACCAAGCACTGGGGTGCCGTGCTCGTGTCGATCGGCGCGAAGGCCTCGGAGACCGGCCCCTTCTACATCTTCGGCACCTACGTCATCGCCTACGCCACCAACGTCCTAGGAGCACGCGGGAACGTCGTTCTTCTCGCAGTTGCCGCAGCCGCGCTCGTGGCAACAATATGGATGCCCGTCTTCGGCAGGATCTCCGACAACGTTCCGCGCGCAGCGCTGTACCGCTGGTCGGCCGCCGCGACGCTCATCATGGTCGTGCCTTACTACCTCGTGCTCAATACCGGTGCCACCTGGGCGCTGTTCGTCGCCACCATCGTCGGCTTCGGCCTTCTGTGGGGCAGCGTCAACGCGATCCTAGGCACCCTGATAGCAGAGAATTTCGCCCCCGAGGTCCGCTACACCGGCGCTTCACTCGGTTACCAGCTGGGTGCGGCGATATTTGGTGGCACCGCACCGATCATCGCCGCCTGGCTTTTCGAAATCAGCGGCGGACAATGGTGGCCCATCGCTGCCTACGTCGCCGGGTGCGCAGCAATCTCAATCGTGGCCTCCTTCTTCATCAAGCAGGTAGCACACCGTGAAGGCCCGAACACAGCCGGGCACGCCGCACCTTTGGACCACCCGGTTCTCAGCAAAGGCCAGTAGCATGAACCGCCGATGAGCTTCGAAGAGCCAGCCCCCGCAGCGTGACGGGAGCTGGCTCTTCTGTTGCAGGCGATACCGGCCTCAGGCGGCCTCGAAGTAGAGGTAGTCCCCGGCCGCCTCCCGAAACCCGAAGTCCATCCAGTACCGGCGAAGCTTTTTCTTGGTCGCCGTATGCTGTGGGTGACCCTTCCACCGGGGCGTCGTCATCCAGCAGGGGAGCGGCTTCGGAGATGCCAGGGCGGTGTTGCGGCCTGCGGCTCCCAGGGGCGAGGGAATCTCAACGCCCAACAGGACCGTCACACTCGAATGGTGGGGGCTGAAGATGCCCAAAAAAGAGGGTGTGGACAATGTCCACACCCTCGGGCTTCGCATTCGGTTGTACCGGCATCGGACTGGGCCGGATTGGGGATGTTCGGGGGAGTGGCGGATTTTCAGGGGGAGCGGCTGGTTCGAGTCCCACCTCGGGCACGTGTTTTCCCTGTTCAGAGGCTCTTTAGCTCCTGAGTGTGGACAATTTGTGTTGTACGGGGCCCCTTCGGCGGCCTTTTTTCATTGGTGGGGGGTGGTTGTCAACGGCCATTAGGAATTGCCCGTAGGCGGCCAGCATTTCTGCCCGCTGGTGGCCAGTAGAACTGCCCAGTGGT
>NZ_JBQCMF010000025.1:0-40871 GCF_051965295.1 Arthrobacter sp. SAFR-023
GAACCCGGAAGCTAAGACCCACAGCGCCGATGGTACTGCACCCGGGAGGGTGTGGGAGAGTAGGTCACCGCCGGACACTATTTACGGCTCAGGCCCCGACAACGAAACGTCGGGGCCTGAGCCTTTTAACCCACATGTAATCCAACCCGGGGCCACCCACAAACCCGGGCCCTGGTTTCGACAGGCCCAACCAACGCCCCCGGGCGCGTCCTCACCTCCGGCAGGGTTTTCACCGACGCGGCCTCACCTCCTGCAGGGTTTTCACCGACGCGTCCTCACCTCCTGCAGGGTTTTCACCGACGCGTCCTCACCTCCCGCCGCTTTTCCCGGACGCTCGAGCATCAGGGATAATCGTCACCATGACCTTTGCTTCCCCGCTGCCTTCGCTGGACTGTGCCTCATTCTGTCCCTTACGCCCGGTCCCGATACGTTCTTGGTGCTGCGTATCGCGTTAAACCGGCCCAGCGCAGGGATTGCGGCCGCGGCGGGTTCGGCAGTTGCCGCTATCGGGTGGGCGGCCCTCGTCGGCTTGGGACTCGCAGCGATCCTGGAGCAGTCCGCCGAGGTGTTCCGCTGGCTCAAGATCGCGGGGGGCCTCTATCTGCTTTACCTCGGCATTTCCTCGTTCCTGAAGACGCGGAAGGCTGCTAGGGACGGCATGGAGAGCGGTAAAGAAGGAGGCGCGCTCCGGTACAGCAACCTGGCCGGCCTCGGCGCGGGGGCGCTGTCCACTCTGCTCAACCCCAAAGTTGGCCTCTTCTACCTGGCCGTCGTCCCGCAGTTCATCCCTCAGGGCGGCGACACCATGGGCACCGCGATGATCCTTGGCTCAGTGGAGGCGGTCATCGCATTCGCCTACCTGGCCGTCGTCGCGCTTATCGCTTACAAAGCGATGGGCTGGTTGCGACGCCCAAAGGTGAGCACCGGCGTCGAACGCGTCAGCAGCGGCATCATCGCCGCGTTGGGCGCCGGTGTTATCGCGTCCGGCGCGAGCAGCTAGCCCCGCTACAGTAACGCGGTCCTCGAGCAGTCCGGCTTAGGCGACGGGATGTGAGGAAGGGTCCACGTTGAAGCGACGGGATGTGAGGAAGGGCCCACGTTGAAGCGACGGGATGTGAGGAAGCGTCGGGGGAGGCCCGGTAGAGTTGGTAGCCATGGAAAATCTCTTCAGCCACGCCGCCGGCAACGAAGCGCCCGAGCCCGTAGATAACCTGGACCCGGTCATCTGCACCGTGGTGGTCCCCGGGCCTGTGTCCCGCGCCTTTATGGGGTTCACCGACCACACTCATCTCTGGTGGCCGCTGGAGACCAACAGTGTGTATGGTCCGGGCTCGTACGTGGAGTTCGAGGAGAACCTGATTCTCGAAAGCTCCGATGACGGCCGGGGCGCCACCTGGGGAACCATTGACGACTGGCAGCCTCCGCTGTCATTCCACGCATCCTGGTATCCCGGCAGTACCGCGCTGTGGTCAACCGAGCTGCGCGTCGTGTTCCGCGGCGTTGAGGAAGGCGCCGAGGTGCGCGTAGTCCATGACGGTTGGGAAGGGGCCGAGGATCCGGCCGGCACCCGTGCCGCCTGGGAGAAGGACTGGCCGGAAGTTTTGAACCGCTTCGCAAGGTTCATGGGCAGCGCTGCACAGTAGCGGCAACCTACGCCGGGGGCACTGCCGTGCTCCGGCGAACCACAAACCGCGTCGGGTATTCGGTGTCCAGGACGGCCCGGTCCGTTCCGCCGTCGAACCCTTCTAGCAGCAAGCGCACAGCCAAGGCTCCCTGGCCGCGCGGATCCTGATCGATCGTGGTCAGGCCGAATAGTTCCCCCAGTTCGTGCCCGTCCATGCCGAGTACCGACAGGTCCTCCGGCACCCTGAGCCCAAAATCCCTGGCCGCCAGTATGGTGCCGATCGCCATCTCATCTGAGGCTGCAAAGACGGCGGTGGGCCGTTCCGAGGTTCGCCCCAGCAGGTCCCGTGCCACGGCGTAGGCACCCTCGACGGTGAAGTCAGCCCGGACTACCCACGACGGCCGCACGGGAAGTCCTGCAGCCGTCATCGCCTTCTCATAGCCTGCACGCCGGGTGCGCGGGATCTTGAAGTCCTGCTCGTACACCGAATCGCCCGTAATGTGTGCGATCCGGCTGTGGCCGAGCCGGATCAGGTGGTTGACGGCAGTTTCCGCCAGGCCGTGGTCGTCTATTCGGACGGTGGAGGCTCCCGGCAACGCTCCGCCGATGCCCACGAGGGGCCGCTGGATGGCCAGCATCTGGCCGATCTCGTCCTCCGTCAGCGCCAGTGCCACCGCGATGACCGCATCCACGCGTTTCCGCAGCAGGAAGTCCTGGAGAATGCTCCGGCGCCGGACGGTCCCCTCCGTGATGTTGTAGAGCGTCAGGTCATAGCCGGCGTCGAGGAGAGCTGCTGAGACGCCCTCCACCACCGAGGCGAAGTACCAGCGGCGGACGGTGGGGACCACAAGGCCGATATTCCGGGTGCGGCCGGAGGCGAGGCTGGATGCCTGGTAGGAGGGCACGAAGCCGAGCTCGGCCGCAGCTGCCCGGGCACGCTCGCGGCTCGCCGGCGACACGTGCCCCCTGCCGCTCAAGGCTCGCGAAACGGTGGCGATGGAAAGCCCGGCCCGTTCCGCAACGTCCTTGATGCCGGCCATGTCTCAGCCCTTCATGCCCTCTGCAGAGATCCGCAGCCAGACGGCTTCCCCCGGGCCCAGGCCAAACTGCTGATCTTCGTCGCCAGGGCCCAAGTGCGACGAGCTGCGGAGCACAACCTCGCCGGCGGGCAGTTCCAGGGGATCTGGACCGATGTTCATGACCACCAGAATGTCCCCGTTGAGGAATGCCAGGGACGACGCGGTGCACCATTCCTCCGCCCAGGCGAGCGAACCCCGCCCAAGGTCCAGTTCCCGCCGGACATTGAGCATGCGCCGGTACAGGTTTAAGTGCGACGACGGGTCCCCGGCTTGGGCGTCCCGCGCCAGTTTCGCGAAGCTCTCCGGCTGCGGGAGCCAGGGCTCGTCGCCATCGCCGAAGCCGCTGTGGCGTTCGGATGCCTTCCACGGCAGCGGGACCCGGCATCCATCGCGTCCCAGCCGGGCGCCGCCGGTGCGCGCAAATGTTGGGTCCTGCCGCTGGCGGTCCGGGATGTCGATGCCGTCGGGCAGGCCAAGCTCTTCGCCCTGGTACAGGTAGGCGCCGCCGGGGAGGCCCAGCATGAACAGCGACGCCGCCGCGGCCCGGGTCCGGCCCAGCTCCTCGTCCGGCTGGGGGTCCTTGGGGCCGATGCCGTCGCCGTCCCGCGGCCCAGACCAGTCGTACCCGAAGCGGGTGGCGTGCCGGACGACGTCGTGATTGGACAGCACCCAGGTGCTGGGGGCACCGACGGCATCCAGGGACGTCAGGGACTCGGTAACGATGTGGCGCAGGCGGGGGAGGTCCAGCCCTGCGTGGAGGTAGGGGAAGTTGAAGGCCTGGTGCATTTCGTCGGGCCGTACCCAGTGGGCCAGCCGCGGCAGGGGGTCCACGTTGGCTTCCGCGCAGAGAATGCGGTCGGGACCATACTCCTCGAGAATCCTGCGCCACGCACGGTAGATGTCGTGCAGTGCCGGCTGGCCGAACATCGGCGCCTCGTGTCCGGGGAACCCGTCGGAGCTGCTGCCGTCCGCGCGCCCGCCCCAGGCGGGAAGGCCCGGGGCCTTGACCAGGGCGTGCGCGACGTCCACGCGGAACCCGGAGACGCCCCGGTCCAGCCAGAAGCGCAGGATGCGCTCGAACTCGTCATGCACGGCCTGGTTGTCCCAGTTGAAGTCCGGCTGCGATGAATCGAAGAGGTGCAGGTACCACTGGCCGGGCGTGCCGTCAGGTTCGGTGATGCGGGTCCAGGCGGAGCCGCCGAAGTGCGATTCCCAGTTATTGGGTGGTTCGTTTTCCTCGGTGCCCCGGCCGTCCCGGAAGATGAACATGTCCCGTTCGGGGCTGCCCGGGCCGGCGGCCAGTGCGGCTTGGAAATCGCGGTGCTGGTTTGAGCAGTGGTTAGGAACCAAGTCCACGATGACGCGCAGGCCCAGGCGGTTCGCCTCAGCCACCATGCCGTCGAAGTCGCCGAGCGTGCCGAAGATCGGGTCGACGTCGCAGTAGTCGCTGACGTCGTATCCGGCGTCGCGCTGCGGCGAGCGGTAGAAGGGTGAGAGCCAGACGGCGTCCACGTTGAGCTCGGCAAGCTGCGGCATCTCGGCGGTGATCCCAGCGAGGTCACCGATGCCGTCGCCGTTCATGTCCCGGAAGGAGCGTGGGTACACCTGGTAAATGACGGCTGATCGCCACCAGCCGTGGGCGTTGTCCGGGGCGTGGATGGGCGTCAGGGCGCCGGCCAGAGGCGACGCCGAGTGCAGAAACGAGTCAACAGACATTGGCCAATCCTAAGGGTGGGAGGGCCATTAATGAAAGCGCTTACACCACTCGAACGATTGATAATTGAGTCACAGCACGCGGCAACGTGGTCACGTCAAGAGACTGAATTGGAAACGCTTCCAGCTGTTGGTGCGACAGCACAGGCTTCGATCGAGCCAAGGGGCGAGGGGTGTGGTCCACGTGACATCTAGACTGGAGCAAAGTGATTGGACGGGAGACCCATGGGCAGCATCGCCGACGAACTGACATCAATCCTGGGGCCGCAGAAGGTCCTCCGGGACGGCGCCGCACTCGCGGTTTACGCGGTGGACCAGGCCCCCGTGGTGGACTACCGGCTGCCCGCCGCCGTGGTTCTGGCGGAGTCCGTCGACGACGTCCAGGCCACCGTCAAGGCTTGTGCTGCCCGGAATGTGCCGCTGGTGGCCCGCGGTGCCGGGACCGGAGTCTCGGGCGGCGCCCATGCCAGCGAGGGGTGCGTTGTCCTTGGCCTGGAACGGATGAACCGCATTCTGGAGCTCAACGCGGACGACGAGACCGCCGTCGTCGAACCCGGCGTCATCAACGCCGACCTGAACGACGCCGCCGCGGCGCACGGGCTTATGTTCGCTCCGGACCCCGCGAGTTTCAGGATTTCCACCATCGGCGGGAACGTGGCCACCAACGCCGGCGGCCTGCGGTGTGCCAAATACGGCGTGACCCGGGATTCGGTGCTGGCCCTGGACGTGGTCCTCGCGGACGGCTCGCTGCTGCACACCGGGCACCAGACCTTCAAGGGCGTGGCTGGCTACGACCTGACCGGGCTGTTCGTGGGATCGGAGGGCACGCTGGGAATCGTGGTGGGTGCGACCGTCCGGCTCAAGTACCTGCCCCGGGAGGTACACACCATCGCCGCGTTTTACCCCGACTTCCGGCAGGCGGCGGCCGGCGTGCTCGCTGTCGGCAAGGCCCGCGTGCAGCCGGCCCTCATGGAACTGCTCGACGGCGGATCGCTGGCCCAGCTGGACGAGCTGCACGGCTCCGATCTCGCGGCCCGGGGAGCTTCGCTGCTCCTGGTCCAGACGGACGGCTTCGGGGCGGCGGCTGAGGCCGACGTCGTGCGTGAAGTGCTGGCGGCCGGCGGCGCGGTGGTGACCACCGAGGCCAGCGCCGAGGCGGAACAGCTGGTGGAACTGCGGCGCAACAGCAGGGGCGTCGAGGTGGATGACGAGTACCGCGTGGGTGAGGACGTTGCCGTGCCGCGTTCCCGGCTGGTGGACTACGTGGCGGCGCTTGAGGCGCTCGCCGAGGCCCACGATGTCAGGCTGAAGGTGGTGGCCCACGCGGGGGACGGGAACCTGCACCCCACGTTCTGGATTGACCGCGTGAACGACGAGGTGGACGCCGGCGCCATGCTTCGCCTGAACACGGCACTCGACGCGTCCATTGTTGCGGCCCTGGAAATGGGCGGGACTATCACCGGCGAGCACGGCGTGGGGCAGTACAAGCTGCGCTGGCTGGGCCTCGAGCAGCCGGAGCCGCTCCGTGAGCTGCAGCGCCGTATCAAGAACCTCTTCGACCCCGCCGGCATCCTGAACCCGGGCAAGGCGATCTAACGGAGGGCGGCCAGGGCCCCCGGCAGACCTAGACCAGTTCCAGGCCGTCGGCCACAACCCTGCCGCGGTGGATCACGGTGCGGTCGGTGCCCCGGTCCATGACCGCGGAGGCCACCGTTTCGCCGTCCAGCAGCACCAGCTCGGCCGGGTCGCCAGCCTCAAGGCCCGGGCGGTGCGCCGTGCCATTGAGCCGGGTTGCCGACGGGTCCAGGACGCTGGCGCCGCCGACCGTGGCGATGGCAAGGCAGTGCCCGATCAGTTCGTCCCGGCGGAAGCCGTGCGTGAAGGCCAGCTGCCAGGCGCGGTCCAGCATGTCCGTGTTTCCGTACGGGGACCAGTAGTAACGCTGGCCGTCCTCGCCAAGGCCCACACGGACACCCGCCTCCGCCAGCAACGGGAGGGGGAGCTGGCCGGATGCTGCCGGTGCAACCGAGGCCATGGAGATGTCCAGTTCGGCGAACTCATCGATCAGCCGGCGGGTGGTGGCCTCGGAGACGCTGCCCAGCTGGTAGGCGTGGGACATGGTCACCTTGCCCTGCATGCCCAGCGCGCGGGTGCGTTCAAGCACCAGGTCGGTGCTAAAAACACCCAGTTCGCCGGGCTCGTGCAGGTGGATGTCGATGGGGACCTGGTACTTCTCGGCCAACCCGAAAACGATGTCGAGGTGCCGGGCGGGGTCGCGGTCCAGACTGCAGGGATCGATGCCGCCCATGACGTTTGCGCCGGCCTTCAGCGCCTCTTCCATCAGCGGGACGGTGCCCTCCTCCCGCAGAAGGCCGGCCTGCGGGAAGGCGATGATTTCGACGTCGGCCCGGTCCCTGAACTGGTCCCTGGCGGCGGCGACGGCGTCGAAACGCTCCAGCCGGCAGTCCACATCGACCTGGGCGTAGGAACGGACCCGGGTGGTGCCCCGCGCGATCATTCGGCCGAGGGTGTTGTTGACGCGCTCCTGCAGCGGGACTTCGGCGTTGCGCCAGTTCAGCCGGTCGTTCATCATCATGGTCCACACGCCCGGCCCGCCCGTGTGTTCGCGGAACGGCAGCCCGATGCGGGTGGAGTCCAGATGGACGTGGACGTCGGAGAAGGACGGCACCAGCAGCCGGCCGCGGCCTTCGACGACGGTAGTCGCCGCCGGTCTCGCCGCGCGGTGCGGTTCGACGGCTGAGATCCTGCCGTCTGCAATGAGGACATCGCTCAGCGACTGTCCCCACGGCCGGACGGCACGGATCAGGGTGGTCAACGCAGCACCTCAGTCGTCGGCGTCGGGATAGTCGTCCTCGGTCTCATCGTCCCCGTACCGGGATTCCTCGGTTTCCACCGCGAGGATCTTCAGCAGCTCCGTGTCCGGGTTGAGCATGATGGCGGCTTCGTCGCGGCGGTGGCGCAGGATGGAGTCGATGTAGGACTGGACGGCCTCGGCCAGCGGGATGTGCCGTTCCTGCTTCTCGGACATGTACCAGCGGTGCTCCAGCACCTCGTGTACGGCTTCGGCGGGTTCGAGCTTGCCGGAGAGGTCGCGGGGGATGGACCGGACGATCGGCTCGAAGATCTGGCTGACCCACAGGTGCGCGCTGTATTCCTCGTCCATCTCCGGGTTGTTGTCGGCCCGGAAGGTGTCCATGTCGTTGAGCAGGCGGCGGGCCTGGTTCTCCTGGGCGTCGAGTCCGGTCAGGCGCAGCAGGCGGCGCATGTGGTGGCCGGCGTCGACCACCTTCGGCTGCAGCTGGATGGTGGAGCCGTTCTGGGTGGTCTTGATCGCGTACTCTTCGACGTCGAAGCCGAGCTCGTTGAGCCGGCGGATGCGGGCGCCGACGCGCCAGCGCTCGCCCAGTTCGAAGGATTCCTTGGCCGTCAGCTCGGTCCAGAGGCGACGGTAGCTTTCCATGATGAGTTCACTGGTGGCCACCGGGTCCACCTTCTCCTCGATCAGGCCGCCGTCGAGGAGGTCCATGAGTTCGCCGGCGATGTTGACGCGGGCGATCTCCAGGTCGTACTCGCGCTGGCCGGTGGAGAGGTCCGGGTACAGTTCGCCGGTTTCGGCGTCCACCAGGTAGGCGGCGAAGGCTCCTGCGTCCCGGCGGAACAGGGTGTTGGAGAGCGAGACGTCGCCCCAGTAGAAGCCAATGAGGTGCAGCCGGACCATGAGCAGCGCCTGGGCGTCGATGAGCCGGGTGAGCGTGTCCTTGCGCAGCATCTGCGAGAAGAGCGCCCGGTACGGCATGGAGAACTTGAGGTGCCGGGTCACGAGGACCGGGTTCAGGGGACGGCCGTCGGGGGTAGTGCGGCCGGTGATGACGGCGACGGGTTCCACGCAGGGTACGTCGAGGCGCGCGAGCTTGCGGAGCATGTGGTACTCGTGGCGGGCCACGTGCTCGGACGTTTCCTTGATGGCGATGACTGAGCCGCCGAGGTGGGCGAACCGCACGATGTGCCGCGAGATACCGCGGGGGAGCGCGGCGAGGTTTTCCGCCGGCCAGTCCTCGAGCGCTATGTGCCACGGCAGGTCCAGGAGCTCGGGGTCGGCGGCGGCCGCCGTGATGTTGAGGTTGCTGGCGACCGAGGCTGCCTTGTCGTCGTTGGCGCTGGCCGCTTCGAACCGCGGCAGTTTGCCGATCTGCCCGTAGTCGGTGGGTTCATCGTGCCACTGCGCGTTGTGTTCCTCGGTCATGGCTCAATTCTTCCGTATTTTGCAGGGGGTGCCTAAAAGGGGACAGCGGTTAAAGCCCGACGGCGGCCCTCCGGTTTAGGGGAGGACCGCCGTCGTTTGCGCTGGGCCCACGCCGGCAGGGTTCCCTGGCCGAAGCGGAGCGAGGTTAGGGTGCCGGTGGGGAGGACTGTTAGTCGCCCAGGCGCTCGCCGGTCTTGGTGTCGAACAGGTGCACGTGGCCGGACTGCGGACGGACCCAGAGGGACTCGCCCTTCATCGGCGGGCGGCGGCCGTCGACGCGGGCCACGATGTCGTGGGTCTTGCCGTCCAGCGTGGTGTGGCCGTAGACGTAGGCGTCGGCACCGAGTTCTTCGACGACGTCGACCTCTACCTGGATGCCTTCGCCCTGTGCTGCGGTCTCGAGGTCCTCGGGCCGGCTGCCCAGGGTAACCGTCTGGCCGTGAGCCTCTTCAAGGACGTTGCGCGGCACGGGGTAGACGGTGCCGCCGAACTGGACGCCGCCGTCTACCACGGGAAGTTCCAGCAGGTTCATGGCGGGGGAGCCGATGAAGCCTGCTACGAAGACGTTCTTGGGGCGGTCGTACAGGTTGCGCGGGGTGTCCACCTGCATCAGCAGGCCGTCCTTGAGCACCGCAACGCGGTCGCCCATGGTCATGGCCTCGACCTGGTCGTGGGTCACGTAAACGGTGGTGACGCCCAGGCGACGGGTGAGGGAAGCGATCTGGGTGCGCGTCTGGACGCGGAGCTTGGCGTCCAGGTTGGAGAGCGGCTCGTCCATGAGGAAGACCTGCGGGTTACGCACAATGGCGCGGCCCATGGCGACACGCTGGCGCTGACCGCCGGAGAGTGCCTTCGGCTTGCGGTCGAGGTACTGCTCAAGGTCCAGGAGCTTGGCGGCTTCACGGACGCGCTCGGCGCGCTCTTCCTTGCTGACACCGGCGATCTTGAGGGCGAAGCCCATGTTGTCCGCCACGGTCATGTGCGGGTACAGCGCGTAGTTCTGGAAAACCATCGCGATGTCGCGGTCCTTCGGCGGAACGTCGGTGACGTCGCGGTCGCCAATGAGAATCCGGCCGGCGTTGACGTCCTCGAGGCCTGCGAGCATGCGCAGGGAGGTGGACTTACCGCAACCGGAGGGTCCAACGAGGACCAGGAATTCGCCGTCGGCGATTTCGATGTTGAGCTTGTCAACAGCGGGCTTTTCGGTGCCCGGGTACAGACGCGTAGCGTTGTCAAAAGTAACTGTTGCCACAGTTATCAATCCCTTCACCGGCAGGTACGTGCCGGACGATCCGTAGTGAATGGTTCATGTAATTCAGTTATGCCCTACATGGTGACTCCCCGGCCCAGGCCGAGGAGCATCGAGTGACGCCGCACGGTTCTGTGCGCCACATCACAAAGAAGAGTATGTCAGATTTATCGTGAATCGGACAAAATGTTACGGACGTCACAGATGGGATGCGTCACAGGACTCCTGCACGCTACGCGGGAGCGACGGCTTTGCGGCGTTCCCGCAGCAGCGCTTCGAGGAGCTCGGCGATGTGCACCGGCGCCTCCACCCGGAACTGCGCCTGGGTGAAGTCGAGGCCCACCTTCACGCCGACGTCGTGCTGCCCGAGGCGGGCCAGGGCATCCTCGTCGGTGGTGTCGTCGCCAGCGAAGAGCACGCCCGTGGCGCCGGTGGCCTGGCGCAGGAAGTCAACGCCCTCACCCTTGGACGCGTGCACCACGGATGTCTCAAGGACGCGCTTGCCGTTCTTGAGGTAGACGCCCGTCCGGTCCTGGAGCGCGGCGCGGGCCGCTGCCACGGCGTCCTCCGCGACGTCGTCCGCGGCCAGCCGGGTGTGCAGCACAACGCCGGCCGGCTTTTCCTCCAGGACGGTCCCGGGGGCCAGTTGCACGATTTCGGTCAGGATGCCCCGGACTTCGTCCAGGAGCGACAGTTGCTCCGGGTCGAGGGTCAGCGGCACCGACCCCGGACCCAGCCACGCCTCGGCGCCGTGGCTGCCGATCAGCAGGGTCTCCTCCGGCGGGGAGGCGACCGCGCGCAGACTGTCCAGTGCCCTCCCGGAGATGAGTGCCGTCGTCGTACGCGGTAAAGCGGTTAATTCGGCGAAGGCGGCAGCCGAGCGGGGAAGCGGACGCGCGTCCCCGGCGTGGTCCACGATGGGGGAGATGGTGCCGTCGAAGTCCATGGCGACCAGCAGGTGGTCCGTGCCGGCGATGCGCCGCACCGCCTCCAGCAGTTCGGGGGACAGTGCCAGCCGGGTGCGGCCGGCCTCGCCGGTGTGATCAGCCTCAGGAGTCATCGCGGACCACCTTCTCGTTGAGGGCCTTCAGGAAGTCGGCGGACCAGTGGTCGACGTCGTGGTCGAGGATCTGCTTGCGCATGGAGCGCATGCGGCGGGCCGCTTCCTTGGGGGGCATGTTGACGGCCCGCATTACGGCGTCCTTGAGGCCGTCGATATCGTGCGGGTTCATCAGCAGTGCCTGCTTTAGCTGGTCCGCGGCGCCGGCGAATTCGCTGAGCACCAGGGCGCCGTCGTTGCTGGTGCGTGCCGTGACGTACTCCTTGGCCACGAGGTTCATGCCGTCGCGCAGTGCCGTGACCAGCATGACGTCCGCCGCCAGGTAGAGCGCCACCATCTCCTCCACCGGGTAGCTGTGGTGCAGGTAGCGGACGGCCGTGTTTTCGATGGTGTCGTAGGTGCCGTTGATGTGGCCCACGGTACCCTCGACCTCTTCGCGCAGGAGCCGGTACTGCTCCACGCGCTCCCGGCTGGGGCTGGCAACCTGGATCAGCGTCGCGTCGCCCACGTTGAGCTTGCCCTCGTTCAGGAGCTCCTCGTAGGCCTTGAGCCGGTGGCCGATGCCCTTCGTGTAGTCCAGCCGGTCCACGCCCAGCAGGATGGTCTTCGGGTTGCCGAGGTCCTGCCGGATCTGGCGGGAGCGTTCAATGATCTCGGGCTTCTGCGCCAGTTCGGTGATGTGCTGGACGTCGATGGAAATGGGGAAGGCCTGGGCGCGGGCGATATGGGTGTGCGCGCCGTCGGCGTCTTTCACGTGGACCTGCTGCTGCTTGACGCTGGCGCCCAGGAAGCGGCGGGCTGACCGCATGAAGTTGCCGGCGTCGCTGCTGCGCTGGAAGCCCACCAGGTCGGCTCCCAACAGGCCGTCGATGATGGCCTGGCGCCAGGGGAGCTGCGCGAAGATCTCCGGCGGAGGGAACGGGATGTGGTTGAAGAATCCGATCCTCAGGTCCGGCCGCGCTTGGCGCAGCATCCGCGGCACCAGCTGGAGCTGGTAGTCCTGCACCCATACAGTTGCGCCCTCATCGGCGGTACGGACGACGGCGTCGGCGAACCTTTTGTTCACCGTGCGGTAGGCGTCCCACCAGGTTCTGTGGAACTCCGGCGGCGCGATGACATCGTGGTACAGGGGCCACAGCGTCGCGTTGGAAAAGCCTTCGTAATACAGCTCAACGTCATCGCTGCTGAGCTGGACCGGGACAAGGTCCATGCCCCCGTGGCTGAACGGCTCGACTGTCTCGTCCGCGGCACCGTGCCAGCCCACCCAGGCTCCGTCCGTCCTGGTCATCATCGGAGCAAGGGCGGTGACCAGGCCGCCGGGAGAGCGCCGCCAGCCGGAGCCGTCATCTCCCGGCTCGCCGGGGGCGCAGCGGTCCACCGGCAGGCGGTTGGAGACCACCATGAAGTCGTACTTGGTGGCATCCTTCGGACCGTCCTTGGCGGGGTCCGAGCTGCTGCCGGGCACGGCCGCGCTTTCCGTTTTTGTGTCGGATATGTCGCTTACAGCTCCGTGCATTGGGGCTCCCTGAGGTTGCTTGTGGCTCTCATTAACCCTATCGGGCCGGAATCTTCCGGGCCATTCGTCCGTTGGTCAGGCTGAACGAAATACTTGAAAGCGCAAGCTCCGGGTTCTCCCCTAAACTGGGGGAGTTGGCCCCGGGTGGTCCGCATCTGTCCGTACGACACGAGGAACTAATGAGCCCCGCAAACGAACCCCGCCAGTCCAAAGCACAACGCACGGCTGACGCCCGCGAGAAAGCCCGCGAAATCCGCGAGGCGCAGCTTAAGAAGGACAAGCGGAACAAACTGCTCATTGGCTGGGGCATCGTGGTCGCCGTCGTGGCCATCCTTGCCGTCGTCGCGCTTGTGGTGACCAGCAGCCTCAAGAACAACGCCCCGGTGGCGGACCAGGGCCCCACCCCGGCCAACGGAAACGTCCATGGCGGTGTCACGCTGCTCAAGGGCACCGAAGTGGCTAAGTCGGACGCCGCGACCGTGAACGTGGCAGACATTCCGTCGCCTGCGGCCTCGGCACCCGCCACCGTTACGGCGCCGGGTGCGGAGGCCGAAAAGGGCAAGCCCGTGAAGGTTGTCCTCTACATCGACTTCATTTGCCCCGTCTGCAAGAACTTCGAAGCGACGTACAACGAGACCCTGACGAAGCTCCGCGACGAAGGCAAGATCACCGTGGAGTACCGGGCCCTGGGCTTCCTGGACACCCGCTCCACCACCAACTACTCCTCCCGTGCAGCCAACGCCGCCGCCTGCGTGGTGAACGAATCCCCGGAGAAGTACTCGGCATTTGTGGACACACTGTTCGCCAACCAGCCGGCCGAAGGCGGCGCCGGGCTCTCCGACGACGAACTGAAGAAGCTGGCCACGGACGTCGGCGCCAAGAGCATCGACTCCTGCGTCGAGAACAAGACGTACCGTCCGTGGGTCAAGTACACCACGCAGGAGGCCGCGGCCATTGGCGTGAGCGGTACACCGACGGTCCTCGTGGACGGCAAGCAGTGGGGCAAGGGCGACAGTGCCCAGACTGAATTCCCCGCTTTCGTCGAGGCGGCCATTAAGGCCAAGGCCTAGAGGTTCTTCATGGGCAGTGGCCCGGCGTTCGGATTTTCCGGACGCCGGGCCACTGTTCTGTTTAACTGGGTGTCTGTTGTTGCCGGGCGTCCGTTTTTACGGGCGGGCGGTCCTTGGGCTAACCTTATCTAGCGCCGTCTCGGCGCCTGCCCTTACGGGTGCGCCTCCTTAGCTCAGTTGGCCAGAGCACCGCTCTTGTAAAGCGGGGGTCGTCGGTTCGAATCCGACAGGGGGCTCCATTTTTCCTTTGACCTCAGATCGGCCCGGGCCTGCTCCGTTCTGCCGACAGCCATCCAAGCCGTCAATTGTCCCTACTTGCGCTGCCTTTCCGAGCATCAGCGGCTTGGGGGTCGAGGAGTTCGGCGAGGTGCAGGCTCTTGCGTTCCGGGTCCAGCTGCTTGATTTGCATGGCGCAGCTGAAGCCGTCGGCGAGGACCGGTGTGTCTGCCGCCGTTTTGGTAAGGGCGGGTGCGAGGGCCTGTTCGGCGACCTTCATGGAGATGTCGTAATGGTTGGCCTCGAACCCGAAGTTACCTGCGACGCCGCAGCAGCCGGTTGCTTCCTTGACATCGGCCACGCCCAGGGCCGCCAGTGCCTTGCGCTGCACGGTGGCGCCGAAGGTTGAGTATTCGTGGCAGTGCGTCTGGACAGTCACGGCCTGGGGGACGGCGGGCGGCTGCCACCCGCCGTCGACCCAGCCCTTGACGGCCTCGGCGAAGCTTTGGATGCGGTGCGAGACCCGCTTGGCGGCGTCGGTGCCAAGCAATTCGGGGGCGTCCTTTTTCAGCGCGGCGGCGCAGCTGGGTTCGATGACGACGATCGGCGCATCGGTGCCGTCGTCGAGCTTTGCCACGGCCTTGGCCATCATCTTCTTGGCGATGCCCAACTGGCCGGTGGAGATCCAGGTCAGGCCGCAGCAGGCATCGGCTTCGCAGCCGACCTGCCTTCCGGTGCCTTCGATGACGCGGGCGGCTGCCCCCGCCACCTCCGGCCGGAAGCCCTTGGTGAACGAGTCGACGAAGAGGACCGTGTCGGCCGTCCCGTTGTTCGTGCCGAACGGTTCGAGGGCGTCGCGGAGCATCTTGTGGGACGCGAACCGCGGCATGGAACGCTTGGTGGTGAGGCCTCCCGCGGAGGCAACAACCTTACCGAGCGGGCTACCCATGACGGCGTTCACGAGCGGGCTGATGAGCGTGGTGATTTTCAGCCAGCGCGGCAGCCAGCCGAGGGAGAAGTGCGACACGGGCCGCATCTTGCCCTTGTAGTAGTGCGAGAAGAACTCGGACTTGTAGGTGGCCATGTCCACCCCGGCGGGGCAGTCATTCGAGCACGCCTTGCAGGCCAGGCACAGGTCCAGGACCTCGCGGACGTCCTCGGATTTCCAGCCGTCGTCGATGCTGCGGGCACCCCGGACCATGTCCTGCAGGACGCGGGAGCGGCCGCGGGTGGAGTCCTTTTCGTCCCCTGTCGCCCGGTAGCTGGGGCACATGACGCCTCCGGCGTCGGAGCGGCACCGGCCGACGCCGATGCACGCCTGAACTGCGTGCACCCACTTGTCGGCTCCGGCGGCTGCTGCCTTGACGGGGCGGAGTTCGAAGTGGGTTCGCCACTCGCGCTCCGGGATGCCGTCCAGTGCAAGGTTGGAGTCGATCGGGTCCGCGTCGGTGATGGATCCGGGGTTGAGGATCCCGGCCGGGTCCCACAGGCTGCGATAGGTTTCGAACGCGGCGATCATCGCGGGGGAGTACATCACGGGAAGAAACTCTGACCGGGCACGGCCGTCGCCGTGTTCACCGGAAAGGGAGCCGCCGTGGCGTACCACGAGTTCGGCGGCAGCCTGGGTGAACTTTCGGAACACGCTGCGGCCTTGCTCGCTGCGCAGGTTGTAGGTGATCCGGATGTGCATGCACCCGGCGCCGAAGTGCCCGTACATGATCCCGGTCAGGCCGTAGTCCGCCAGGAGGTCCCGGAAGCCGGCCAGGTAGGCGGCCAGGTTCTGCGGGGCGACGGCGGAGTCCTCCCACCCTGGCTGGGATTCCCCGCCGCTGGCGGGCCGGGAGGACAGGCCGGCGCCGTCTTCGCGGACCCGCCAGAGAGTGGCGCGTTCGGTGGTGTCGGGGACGGCGCGGCCGTCGACGAGGCGGCCGTTGGCGGCCAGCCGCTCCAGCAGCCGGCTGGCTTCCTGTGCGACATCGTGGGGGTTGTCCCCGTCCAGGTCGACGTAGAGGTAGGCCTTGCCTTCGGGAAGGCCGAGGACGGAGTCGGAGCCGCGGCGCAGCCGCATGGTGTCGACGATGGCTTCATCGACGCCTTCGACGGCTGCCGGGGAGAATTCGAGGATCGTCTCGATGTCTTTGGCGGCATCCACGACGTCGGCGTAGCCCAGGCACACGAGGAGCGCGCTGGGGGCTTTGGGGACCAGTTTCATGCGGGCCCGGACCACTACGGCGCAGGTGCCTTCGGTGCCGACGAGTGCCCGGGCGACGTTGAATCCGTGTTCGGGCAGGAGGTTGGCCAGGGGGTAGCCCGAGACCTGGCGCTGGATGCGGCCAAGCTCGACGCGGAACGCCGCGAGGTTGTCCTGGGCCAGCTGCTTGAGGTCTTCAGCGAGCTGGAAGGCGACCGAGACGGAATAGGCATCGGCCGGATACGTTGCCCGCAGTCCCGTGGCAGTGGCGGTGAGCCGGGCGCCGCCGGACGTGACGACGTCGAGCTCCACCACATGGTCCGAGGTCCGGCCGTAGCGGACCGAGTGATTGCCGCACGCGTCGTTACCAATGGAACCGCCAACGGTGGCGCGGTTCTTCGACGACGGGTCAGGGGCGAACGTCAGACTCCCGCCCGTCGCCTTCTCAGCCTCCTGGGTAAGGGTGGCCAGTACGACGCCGGGTTCAACGTCCGCTGTTCCGGCTCGTTCGTCGATGCTGATGATCCGGTTCATGTGCCGCGAGAAGTCCAGCACGAGGCCCGGACCGATGGCGTTCCCGGCCATCGACGTCCCCCCGCCCCGGCTGACCAGCGGCGTTCCGGTTTCCCGGCACGCCGCCACGACGGCGACGACGTCTTCAACACTGCCCGGGAAAACGACAGCAAGCGGCGGCACACGGTAGTTGGACGCGTCGTAGGAGTACTCTGCCAACCGGCGGCCCGAGACGTCAACGGGCACGCCCGCGGCCTTGAGCCGAGCCAGGATCGGTGCACGTTCCGGGGCGGCGTGAATATCGTGGGTCATGACCTACCTTAACCTCCAGCGTGCAGCAGATGCCGCGGCCGGGCTATCGGTAAGTCAGGTAAAGCTATTGCATTAATCATACAATGATGTATTTTTAGTGTGCGACCCGGGGCACGTTCAGCTTCCCGGCCGTAGCGCCCCCCACGGCGACCCGGACGGCGCAACTGCCGCCATCAGACCAAAACCACTCTTTCCTCCCCAACCTGCAGGAGTGACGACGATGTCATCCATGAAGAATCCAACAGCCCAACGGGGCCCGGCCTCAGTAGCAAGCAAACGACGCTTCCTCATCAGGATGGTCACGGTCCTGATTGGCGGGATGTTCCTCGACGGCTACGTCCTGGGCATCATCGGACCGGTGAGCGGGACGATGGCCAAGGACCTGCAGCTCACGGTGGTGTGGCAGGGACTTATTGCCGCCGCCGCCCTGATCGGCATCCTTATCGGTTCGCCTTTGGGCGGCTGGGTGTCCGACAGGTGGGGCCGCAAGCCGATCTTCATGTTCGACATCGGCCTGTTCGCGGTTGCATCGGGGATGCAGTTCTTCATCGACTCGCCGGCTTGGCTGCTGGTGGTGCGGCTGCTGATGGGCATCGCGATCGGCACCGAGTACGCTGTCGGCTGGCCCCTGATGGCCGAGTTCTCGCCCACGCACCTGCGGGGCCGGCTGATGGGTGCCATGGGCATCGCCTGGTATGCCGGGTTCATGATCGCGTTCCTGATCGGCCATCTGTTGAACGAGTACACGGATCTCAGCTGGCACTTCATCCTGGGAACGAGCACCTTCATTGCGGTGGCCCTGTTCCTGGCCCGGCTCGGCATGCCGGAGTCGCCGCGCTGGCTCTGGAGCGTTGGCCGCAAGGATGAAGCCCGTGCGCTCGCCTACAAGTACATGCCGGAGGACGCGCTTGACGACGTCCAGCACGAGGACGTCCGCAAGGGCAGCTTTAGGATGCTGTTCTCCAGGGAATACTGGCGCTCGACGCTCTTCATCTCCGGGTTCTGGTTCTGTGCCGTAACTCCGTACTTTGCGATCGCCACCTTCGCCGACAGCGTCCTGGACCAGTATGGCCTCGCCGGGGGCCTCGCCGGCGGCGTCGGGCTCTCCGCCGTCGCCCTGGCCGGGGTGGTCATCACGTTCCTGCTGATCGACAAGGCCGGACGCCGGGTCCTGACCGTTCCAACCCAGTGGCTGTGCGCCGTCGTCCTCGCGGTCATCGGCCTGTGGGCCGGAGCGCCGGCACCCGTCGTGCTCGTCCTGTTCCTGGTCTTCTCGTTCTTCAATGCCGGCTACAACACGTTGACGAACGTCTACCCGGGAGAAGTTCTCCCGACCGAGATCAGGGGGATCGGGACGGGTTTCGCCGCCGCTGTCAGCCGGATCGGGGCCGGCATCGGAACGTTCCTGATGCCGCTGTCGATGGAGAACCTCGGGCCCGGTCCCACCATGCTGATCGCCGCCTTCGTGGCCCTGGCCGGAGCCGCGCTGTCCCAGTGGCTCGCCCCGGAGACCAAGGGCAAATCGCTCACCGAAGCAGCCGCCGGGTACGCACACTAACGACGGCGGTACCCCTGAGGCGCCACCCGCCGTCGTTCTGATGGGGTCAGCCGACATGCCGTGGGCGGGCATTCATCTACTTCGCCGTAGCACTTTTGCGCGCGCGCATAAACCGTTGACAAGGCCGGAAGGGGGCTGTTTAGCTTGCCGCCAGAAGACACCGACGTCGAAGGAGTGACACGTGACCTCCGCTTTGCAGGCCGGGCGCGACATCCGCCCCCTTTCCGAGTCCGACGCCGAAGTGTATGTGGCCTCCGTGTGCTTCAAGACCGGACCGCCGGGTGCTGCCGGGGTGGAGGTCGAACGGCTGGTCCACGACCTCGTTGATCCACAGGCCCCGGTTACGGTTGCGCGTGTGCGCCAGGCCATGGCGCCCTTGGCGGGGGCGCTGCCCGGCGGGGGAACGATCACCTTCGAACCCGGCGGCCAGCTGGAGGTGAGCTCCGGCTGCGCCCCCGGCCTTCCCGCCCTCATCGCCGCGACGCGGAAAGACCTTGCAGCCGTTGAGACCCGTCTTTCGGACGCTGGCCTGTTCTGCGGTCCGGTCGCTTTGGATGCTGGACGCCCGGCGGTGCGGTCACTGGAGCATCCGCGCTACGCCTCCATGGAGCGGCACTTCGACGGCTTCGGTCCCGCCGGACGAACGATGATGTGCTCCACCGCTTCACTTCAGATTTCACTGGAAGCCGGATTCGACAGCCCCGGATCCACCGGCGCGGCGCAACGTTGGGCACGTTTGCATCATCTCCTCCCCGTCCTCATCGCCATGTTTGCCAACTCGCCCTTCCTGCACGGCGTCCCCAACGGATGGCACAGCAACCGTCAGCGCACCTGGCTGGACATCGACCCGACCCGGACCGCCGCCGTCACCGCCGTCCCCGGTTCGGAGGATCCCCGATCCGCGTGGGCGCGCTACGCGCTCGACGCGCTGGTCCTCTGCATCCCGTCACAGGGGCGTTGCTGGGATCCGCCGCCGGGGCTGACGATGCGGGACTGGTTGCGCGGGAGCGGGCCCAGGCCTGCAACACTGAGCGATCTGCAATACCACCTCACAACGCTTTTTCCGCCCGTCCGTCCACGTGGATTCATGGAACTCCGGGTGATCGATGCACAGGCTGGCGATGACTGGGAGCCCGTCACAGCGATAGTCACCGCGCTCATGGACGACGAACACGCTGCCGACCTCGCCGCAGAAGCCTGCGCACCCCTTGCTTCGCTGCCCGACCCGATGAGAACTGCCGCCCGCGAGGGGCTGGCGAATTGTGCTCTCGCCGTGGCCGCCCGGTTGTGCGCCGAGGCGGCGCTCAACGCGCTGCCGCGCATGCGGGCGGACGCCACCACCCGGAGCCGGACCGAAGACTTCATCGAGCGCAATACGGCGCTGGGCCGGAGCCCAGCCCAGGAGCGGCTGGACCTGTGGCACAGAACCGGCAGCTGGTTTGGCGAAGCGGAACCGAGGGAGGCTTACGTTGATGCCAGATGACCTTCCCGGGGCCCCTGCCGACCCCGAAACCCTCAGGACGTTCATCGCCGAAGGGCTGGAACGTGCCCGGAACCGCACCCATGCCCTGACCGACTGCGACGACGAAGATCTGCTCAGGCAGCACTCGCCGCTGATGTCACCGCTGGTGTGGGACCTGGCGCATGTAGGAAGCCAGGAGGAGATCTGGCTGGTACGCGATGTGGGGAAGATGGAACCGCTGCGGTGCGATATCGACCAGATGTACGACGCGTTCCAGCATTCCCGCAGCAGCCGGCCCTCGCTGCCGCTGCTTTCACCGGCGGAGTCCCGCAGGTACATCGCCCAGGTCCGGGACAAGGCGCTCGACATCCTGGAGCGGACGCCGTTGGAGGGCGCACCTCTTGTGCACCGGGGCTTCGCGTTCGGAATGATCATCCAGCACGAGCAGCAGCACGACGAAACGATGCTCGCCACGCACCAGCTCCGGGCCGGCGCACCGGTCCTCCACGGCCAGCCACTGGAGGCCGGCATCCGTCCCACGGACCTGCAGGCTTTGGCCAAGGAGGTGCTGGTCCCTTCGGGGGAGTTCACCATGGGGACGTCGGTAGAACCGTGGGCGCTGGATAACGAACGTCCGGCCCATACCGTGAATGTGCCTGCCTACTGGATTGATACCGTTCCGGTGACCAACGGCGCTTACCGGCACTTCATCGAGGACGGTGGCTACCGGAACTCCCGCTGGTGGAGCAAGGACGGCTGGAAGCACTGCATTGAAGCCGGTTTGGTGGCTCCCAAGTACTGGGAACGCGACGGCGACGGGTGGTGCAGGACCAGGTTCGGCGTCGTGGAACGCGTTCCGGACGATGAGCCGGTGCAGCACGTGAGCTGGTTCGAAGCCGACGCGTACGCGCGCTGGGCCGGGCGCCGGCTCCCGACCGAAGCAGAATGGGAAAAAGCGGCGCGCTATGATCCCCGGTCAGGGCGGTCCCGGCGCTACCCCTGGGGTGACGACGATCCTGCACCCCATCACGCCAACCTTGGCGGGGCGGCGCTCCGGCCGGCCCCGGCCGGGTCCTTTCCCGCGGGAGCCTCGCCGCTGGGGGTGCGGCAGCTCATTGGTGACGTCTGGGAATGGGTGTCCAGCGACTTCCGCCCGTATCCGGGATTCACCGCATTCCCTTATCCGGAATACAGCGAGGTGTTCTTCGGGTCCGACTACAAGGTGCTCCGGGGCGGGTCGTGGGCCGCGGATCCTGCCGCCTGCAGGGGCACCTTCCGGAACTGGGACTACCCGATCCGCCGGCAGATCTTTACCGGATTCCGCACGGCGCGCGACGCGTCACCGACGGAGGAACAGTAGCCCATGTGCCGTCATCTCGCCTACATCGGGGAACCGATGCCGCTGGCCGAACTCCTGCTCGTCCCAAGCCATGGGCTCTTGGCGCAGTCATGGGCGCCCCGCCGCCAGCGGTACGGAACAATCAACGCCGACGGTTTCGGCGTCGGATGGTACGCCCCGGGCGATCCCGTGCCCGCCCGCTACCGCCGTTCCGTCCCGATCTGGGCGGACAGGTCCTTTGCCGACGTTGCCCGGGTCACCTCGAGCCGGGCGGTACTGGCGGCCGTCAGGTCAGCAACACCGGGGATGACCCCGGACGAGTCAGCGGCTGCACCGTATTCGCACGGACCCTGGCTGTTCAGCCACAACGGCCGGGTGGAGAACTGGCCTCATGCGCTGGAAGAACTGGCCGCTTCACTCCCGCCCTCCCGCCTGCTGGCCCTTGAGGCGCAGGTCGATTCAGCGTTCCTGTGGGCCCTTGTTCTGGACCGGCTCGCCGCGGGCGCCGCCGCGGGTGAGGCACTGATCCAGGTGGTGAACGCTGTCTCCTCCGTCGCCGGCGGCAGGTTCAACTTTCTGCTCACCGACGGCACCGCCATCGCGGCTACAGCCGCCGGCGACAGTCTATTTTGGCGGGCCGGCCCCGGAGGCGTGGTCGTCGCCAGCGAGCCTTCCGATGAGGGCCCGGGGTGGCAGGAGGTCCCGGACAACTCACTCCTGACCGCCGCCCCTGGCCACATCGAAGTTCGTCCCATTCCGACTCTCACGAAGGAACACGCAGCCACATGAGCCTCGACGCCGACCGCAGCGACATCGTCCACCACCTGCCCCCGGACCACCTGGAGCGAACCCTGCGCGCCGATGTGTGTGCCGGGCTCGGCTCGTCTCCCAAAACGCTGCCGCCCAAGTGGTTCTACGACAAACTCGGCAGCGCATTGTTCGAGCGCATCACGGACCTGCCGGAGTACTATCCGACACGGGCTGAACGTGAAGTGCTGGAGCTCTTCGCCGCCGAGATGGCGGCCGCGAGCCCGGCGGAAACGCTGATCGAACTCGGCTCCGGATCGTCCAGGAAAACCCCGCTGCTGCTGGATGCGCTGCGGATGGCGGGACCTCTTCGCCGCTACGTCGCGGTCGACGTCAGCGACAGTGCACTGCTGGATGCGCGCAACGAGCTGGCGCCCGCCTTCCCCGACCTTCGGCTGGAGGCAGTGGCAGCGGACTTCGAAACCCAGCTGCACGTGCTCCCGCAGAACGGGCGCCGCATGGTGGCGTTTTTGGGCGGCACCATCGGCAATTTTGAGCCGGCGGCCAGGGCACGCTTTCTCGTGGGGATCCGCGAGCTGCTCGGCGAAGAGGGCGGTTCGCTGCTTCTTGGTACGGACCTGGTGAAGTCACCGCACATCCTTGTTCCGGCATATGCCGACGCCGAGGGGGTCACCGCCGAGTTCAACCGGAACGTGCTCCGCGTCCTCAATGCCCAGCTGGGTGCCGATTTCGAAGTGATGGCGTTTGATCATGTCGCCGTCTGGATGCCCGACGAAGAATGGATTGAAATGCGGCTGCGGGCGACGAAACCGATGCTCGTGCGTTTGCCGGGTGTGGGCCTGGATGTCAGGTTCGACGAAGGCGAGGAACTTCGCACCGAGATTTCCGCGAAGTTCCGGCTCGAGGGAGTGGCCACCGAGCTCGAAGCAGCCGGTTTTTCCATCGCAGGGCAATGGACCGACAGCCAGAACCGCTACGCCATGACGCTCGCGGAAGCCGTCTAGGCTGTCCTGCTGCGCGCACACGCCGCGGCGGAACAGGCCCGGTCACCGAAGGACGTCAACCAGCCGCAGGACCTCGTCTTCGGTGTTGTAGTAGTGCACTGATGCGCGCACCACCGTTTCCGGCACGTGCCGGCTCCTGGTAAGGATGGATTGGACCTCGCCTGAGGGCCGCGGAGCCACCGAGACATTGATCCGGTGGTCCGCCAACCGTGCCCTGATGTTTCCCGCCTCCCTTCCCTTCACGGAGAATGTCACGATGCCGCAGCGGGTGATGCCGTGGTCGTGGACAGTCACCGCCGGAGCCGCCGCCAGCTTTGTCCGCAGTTGCTCCGCCAGCGAGCCCACGCGCTGCTGCACAGCGTCCAGGCCCAGGTCCAGGGCATAATCAACGGCCCGGCCCAGGCCCAGCCTTCCGGCGATGCTGGCCTCCCAGCTCTCAAAACGCCGGGCATCGCCGCGAACTTCGAGCCCCTCGGCCCCGGAGGAATAGGCAGACAGCCCGTCCAGGGCGAGCGGGTCAAACCTCCCCAGAACCGAGGCACGCACATAGAGGAAAGCCGTGCCACGCGGTCCCCGGAGGAACTTCCGCCCTGTTCCAGCCAATACATCACAGCCCAGAGACTCCACGTCCAGCGGCATCTGGCCCACCGACTGGCAGGCGTCGAGCACAAACAACACCCCGGCAGCACGGCAGCGCCTGCCCACCTCCGCTGCCGGATTGACCAGGCCGTCCGCCATGGGCACATGCGTCAAAGCGACCATGGCCACGTTTCCGCGCTCAAGCTCCCGCTGAAGATGTTCCACATCGACCTGACCGTAAGGGTCGTCGTCGAGAACCACAATCTGCAGGTCACGTCGGCGCGCGAGTTGCCGCAACGCGATGACGTTCCCCGCATACTCCGAGCGGGCTATCAGGAGCCGTGAGGCGGCGACAAAGGGAAAGCTGTGCATCGCCACAGCCCACGCCCGGCTGCCGCTTTCGGCAAGGGCGATCTCGTCCGGCCGTGCCCCGATTAGCCGCGCCACAGAGGAATAGACATCTTGCAGCCGGCCGGCCGCCTCCTCCGCCGCTTCATAGCCGCCGATTTCCTCCTCACGGCGCAAATGCGCCACCACGGTCTCCGCCACGGGGCGGGGGACGAGCGAGCTTCCCGCATTGTTCAGGTGGGCCACGTTCAGGACCCCACGGGTCTGCTCGCGCACCGCGCGCACATCAATTGCCATGAGTCACATCCTGCCCCAAACGGGTAAGGCGATCGAGGGGGCTCTTCCACGGCCCGCGGGCCGAAACGTAAGGAGTTTTTGTCCACGTACCGCGGCTTACGAGGAGTTTACGGGCCATTATCTGGACAAAACTCGGGAGAGATGAGGAAAGTACGACGCCGGCCGGTCACCTCGTGAGGTGACCCGCCGGGGCGATGTGGTGAGGTCCGTCCGATCTGCCGCGGTGGCGGTGCCCCGTCCGGCACTCCGTAGCACTTCCGCACCTCCGCACCTTCGCAAAAAAAGCTATTGCATTAATCATACAATGATGTATCTTTAAATGGTGATTAGGGGCATACCCCGCTCCTGGACCGCATTACCCCCATACTTTCCCCGCCGCTGGACGCCTGCTGAAGTTGGCCCGCCCGGCACCCCGGATTTCCTGAGTAAGAAAGTTCAAAATCATGAAAGATGTAGTGATCGTCGGCGCTGGACTCGCCGGCCTGTCAGCAGCATGGCGGCTGCGGCACTGGGACACCGTTGTTCTGGAGTCCGAAAACCGCGTCGGCGGACGGATCCGCTCGGAGCGCCGGGGTGCTTACTGGCTGAACTGGGGCGGTCACGTCTTCGCCGGCCCAGGATCCTCCACCGATTCCCTGCTCAACGAGGTCGGCGTGACTTCGGTCAACATTCCGGGCTCCCTGCAGGCCCTGTCGATGAACGGAAAGTTCATCCGCAAGGGGCACATCGCCACGTACCCCTTCCGCATCCCGATGTCCCTGTCGTCCCGCATCGACACGCTGAAGGCCGGCATGAAGGTTGTCAGCGGCGTCGCCAAGTACACGGGCGTTGTCCGGAAGCGTGCGGGGGAGTCCGGTGCGATGCGGCAGCAGCGCATCTACGACTTCGAGAACAGCAGCTCGTTCCAGGACTTCATCGGAGACCTGTCAGAGGACGCGGCCGCGCTGTTCAAGACCACTGTCACCCGCTCGGCCGGTGACATGAACGAGATCTCCGCCGGCGCCGGCATTGGATACTTCAGCCTGGTGCTGGGTATCGGCCAGGGCCTTAGCCAGGGCATCGTCGGTGGCCCGTCCACCCTGACCGAATCGGTAGCAGCCTCCCTCGGTGACCGCATCCAGCTCGGTGCCGCCGTGCAGGAGGTCGTGCACAAGAAGGAATCCGTCGTCGTCCGCTACACACAGGGCGGTGTGGACCACGAAGTTGAGGCCCGCACCGTTGTTCTCGCGACCACCGCTGACGTGACCCACCGGGTGGGCGTGGACCTTCCGGAGGACCTGCGCGGTGCGCTCGGCCAGATCAAGTACGGCCCGCACGTCAGCACTGCGTTCCTGACCAACGAGACCTCGGCCCGGCCGTGGGACGACATCTACGCCATCGCGGCGCCGAAGCGCTCGTTCGCGATCGCGCTGAACCAGGCAAGCATCGTCCGCGGTACCGAGTCTGTGCGGAAGCCCGGCGGCAGCTTCATGACCTTCTCGCCGGCCAGCCTCGGGAAGGCCCTGCTGGACAAGAGCGACGAGGAAGTCATCAAGACCCACCTCACCGACCTCGACCAGGTCCTCGGCCACGGTTTCGCCGACAGCGTCGTCGAGGCCAAGACGGACCGCTGGAAGGTAGCGTCCCCCTACTGCTTCCCCGGCAGGGCCAAGCTCCAGTCCACGCTCATGCGGGGCACCGACCGCGTGTTCCTGGCGGGCGACTACCTCGGAACTCTTTACACCGAAAGCTCCATCACCACCGGGTTCTCGGCAGCGCAGGAGGCCGCAAGCCTGCTGGCCACCCACCGCCAGGCGCCGCCGCATTCCGGCCTCTCGATCGTCGCCTGAACCTAAACATCGTTTTCCACCTGTACACAAACCACGTACTTAAGAAGAGGAATCATTCATGTCCAACGAACTCCGCGGTGTCCTGACCGCCCTGTCCACCCCCTTCAAGCAGGACGGCGCCCTCGACGTCGACACCCTGCGGCTCATCGTTGACCGCTCCATCGACGCCGGTGTCGACGGCGTCGTCGCCGCCGGATCGACCGGCGAGGTCGGCGCCCTGTCCTCCGAGGAGCGGCTGCTCCTCGTTAACACCGTCATCGAACAGGCGAACGGCCGCGTGCCCGTCATCGCCAACACCGGCGCCACCTCCACCGCCGAGGCCGTCCGGCTGTCGCAGGCGGCCGAAAAGGCCGGTGCCGACGTGCTCATGCTCATCACGCCGTACTACGAGCCGCTGTCCCTGGAGGAGACGGTCACGTACATCAAGGACGTCGCCCGGTCCGTCAGCATTCCCGTGATGCTTTACAACATCCCGGCCGTCACCGGTGTGAACCTGGACCCGGCAACGGTCCGTGCGCTGGCCGAAGAAGTGGACAACATCAAGTACATCAAGGACTCCAGCGCGAACTGGGAACAGGCCCTGCAGCTGATCCACCACCACTCGGATGTCATCGGCACCTTCATCGGTTGGGACGTTTACCTTTACGGTGCGCTGGTTGAAGGCGCCGCCGGTGTCATGGCAGGCACCGCCAACGTTGTCCCCAACGAAATCGTCGCCGTCAGCCGCCTCATCGCCGAAGGCGACCTCACCGGCGCCCTGGAACTGTGGAAGCAGCTGTACCCGGTCATCGACGCCCTCCTCTCCGTGCCGTTCATCCCGGCCGTCAAGGCCGGCCTCACCCTGCAGGGCCTTCCGGCCGGCTCGCCCCGGCGCCCCACTGCAGACCTCACCGCCGAGGACCTCGCCCGCGTCGAGCAGGCCCTCTCCGCCCTCAACGTAAAGGTGGGATAGTCCATGGCAACGACAGAAACAGCACTGTTCACCGTCCGCCGGACGGGGGACGCGCCCACGCCGTCCCTCCCGCCCTTCGGCCAGTTCATCGGCGGGAAGTTCGTCGCCCCGGTTTCGGATGCCACCGCCGATGTGGTGAATCCGGCCACCGAGGAAACCATCATGCAGGTCCCCTCCGGTTCGGTCGAGGACGTCGACGCCGCCGTCGCGGCTGCCGTAGCGGCCAAGGCCGACTGGGCGGCGAAGACCCCCAAGGATCGTTCCTCGGTCCTGCTGCGCATCGCGGACATCATCGAGGACAACCGCGAGCTGCTCGAGACCCTCGAAGCTGTCAACACCGGCAAGCCCGCGGCCGTGGCCGAGGACGACATCTCGAGTGCGATCGACACCTTCCGGTTCTCCGCGGGCGCTGCCCGTGCCTTCACCACGCTCGGCGCTGACGACTACGCAGAGAACCACACCTCGGTGGTCTTCCGTGAGCCCGTGGGCGTGGTCGGCGTGATCACCCCGTGGAACTACCCGCTGCTGATGGCTGCCTGGAAGATCGCCCCGATCTTGGCCGCCGGCAACACCCTGGTACTCAAGCCGTCGGAGCAGACTCCGCTGACCACGCTCAAGCTGGCCGAACTCATCGCCGACGAGGTTCCTGCCGGTGTCCTGAACATCGTCACCGGCTCCGGCCGGGTGGTGGGTAACCATATTTCGGAGCACCCGGACGTTGACCTCGTCACCATCACCGGAAGCGTTGGCAGCGGCCAGAAGGTTGCCGAAAGCGCAGCCGCCACCGTCAAGCGCGTGCACCTGGAGCTGGGCGGCAAGGCACCCGTTGTCGTGTTCGAGGACGCCGACCTGGAAGCCGCCGCCAAGGGCGTACGGGAGGCAGGGTTCTGGAACGGCGGGCAGGAATGCGGTGCGGCGTGCCGTGTCCTGGTCCATGAGTCGGTCGCGGAGAAGTTCATTGAGCTGCTGATACGCGAAGTGAGCGAGATTTCGGTCGGCGCCCCCGGTGCGGGGGACGACGTCGAAATCGGTTCCATGATCTCCAAGGCCCACTATGAGCGGGTCCTGGCCGCACTGGAGGAGATCCGCAAGGACGGGCTGACGATCGCCGTCGGCGGCAACGCACTGGAGGGTCCGGGCTACTTCATCGAACCCACCGTTGTCACTGATGTGCCTGCCGGTGCCGCGATTGCGAGCAACGAGATCTTCGGCCCGGTCGTGTCGGTGGAGACCTTCAGCACCGACGAGGAGGCCATCACCAGGGCGAACGAAACCGTCTACGGGCTGGCCGCCTCGGTGTGGACGACGAACTCCGCCCGCTCGCTTTCCGCTCCCCGCCGGCTCGATTTCGGCACTGTCTGGGTCAACTCGCACCTGGTCATTGCCAACGAAATGCCCTGGGGCGGCTTCAAGGGCTCCGGTTACGGCCGGGACCTTTCCATCTATGCCCTGGAGGACTTCTCCCGCACCAAACACGTCATGTACAACCGTGGCTGAGGCTAGCCCGGTCCTGTCGTCAGTACCGCCGAACCGGCCCCGGCCTCATGGTCGGGGCCGGTGGCCCCGGGTAGTCCGCCCTCAGACAGGGCGGACCCCGGAGCCGCTTCCCACACCGCCACCCAGCCTTACACGCAGTGCCCCTCATTGACCGGGAGGTCAAATTGCGCGAATGCCAGCTTCTCAATGTCGCGAACACGGCAAAAGCCGCCTCGTCCATCCCAACCTGCCAGGAGCGACCATGTCATCCATGAAGAACCCAACCGCCCATCGGAGTACGGACTCATCGGCGAGCAAGCGACGCTTCCTGATCAGAATGGTCACAGTCCTGATCGGCGGCATGGTCCTGGACGGCTACGTCCTAGGCATCATCGGACCGGTGTCGGGAAGGATGGCCGAGGACCTGCAGCTGACCGCGTTCTGGCAGGGCCTGATCGCCGCGTCAGCTCTGATCGGCATCCTGATCGGCTCACCGATCGGTGGCTGGGCTTCCGACAAGTGGGGCCGTAAGCCAATTTTCATGTTCGACATCGGCCTGTTCGCCATCGCGTCGGGAATGCAGTTTTTCGTCGACTCGCCGACCTTGCTCATTATTGTGCGGTTGCTGATGGGCATCGCGATCGGTGCCGAGTACGCGGTCGGCTGGCCCCTGATGGCCGAGTTCTCGCCAACGCACCTGCGGGGGCGGCTCATGGCGGCAATGAGGATCGCCTGGTACGGCGGCTTCATGATCGCGTTCCTGATCGGCCATCTGTTGAACGAGTACACGGATCTCAGCTGGCACTTCATCCTGGGGACCAGCACCTTCATCGCAGTGGCCCTCTTTCTGGCCCGGCTCGGCATGCCGGAGTCGCCGCGGTGGCTGTGGAGCGTGGGCCGCAAGGATGAAGCGCGCGCCCTCGCCTACAGGTACATGCCGGACGACGCGCTTGACGACCTCCAGCACGAGGATGTCCGCAAGGGCAGCTTTAAGATGCTGTTCTCCAGGGAATACTGGCGCTCCACGCTCTTCATCTCCGGGTTCTGGTTCTGCGCCGTGACGCCGTACTTCGCGATCGCCACCTTCGCCGACAGCGTCCTGGAACAGTACGGTCTCGCCGGGGGACTCGCCGGCGGAGTGGGGCTCTCCGCCGTCGCCCTGGCCGGGGTCGTGATCACGTTCCTGCTCATCGAAAAGGCCGGCCGCCGCACCCTGACCGTTCCGCCGCAGTGGCTGTGCGCCGTCGTCCTCGGCATCATCGGACTGTGGGCCGGAGCGCCGGCACCCGTCGTGCTCGTCCTGTTCCTGGTCTTCTCGTTCTTCAACGCGGGGTACAACACATTGACGAACGTCTACCCGGGCGAAGTCCTCCCGACGGAGATCCGCGGGATTGGAACAGGCTTCGCGGCCGCCATCAGCCGGGTCGGGGCAGGCATCGGTACCTTCCTGTTGCCGATGTCCATGGAAGCCCTCGGGTCCGGCCCGACCATGCTGATTGCGGCCGGTGTCGCACTCGCCGGTGCCGCGCTGTCCCAGTGGCTGGCTCCGGAGACCAAGGGCAAAACGCTCACCGAAGCCGCCGCCGGGTACGCACACTAGCGACGGCATTGCCCACCGCGCGGGGTCAGTTCGCCCACCGCCGCAACAGTCGGGCACCACAACACGAAGGGAAGATGCAGGTTGAATAGCGCTCGCACGGCGAAGTGGTTGTCGCTCGCCCAAGGGGACGTCATAACTTTCAGTCGCCAGGGGCTGACACCTTGGGGCTGACACCTTGGGGCGGGGTCATTGATGACCGCACAGAAGACGGCCACATCATCTGGGTGACGGACGAGGTTGGTACCCGCCGCCTGGTCCACTCGCAGGACGAATACGACTTCGCGGTCACCGGCAACGTCTATTTCGTGCGGCCTTTACGGGGCTAGTCCGCGTCAATCTCCTCGAGCAAGTCCTTTGCGGCCTTGCGGATGTCGTCGTGATCGTACTGCGCTGCCCTGCTCTCCAGCGAAATAATGGCGCAGCGGTGGACTTTCTTGAGGTCTCCAAAAGGAAAGCTCACACTGCCCTTGGTGCCCTCGGATTTTTCGCTATCAATGCCGAGGTGCCAATTCGAGAACTCGTCGAAGCCGTGCTTGTCGATAAAGGAGTTCTCGTCCTCCGTTGACGGCGCGTGGTCACTCCAGTCATCACGGACATCCCGCTCCACCTTCCCCTTCTTCACGAGGCTGCGTGCGTGCTCCAGTGCCTTGCGGTTCAGTTTCGTCGCCATGTGGTGCCTCCGCCTGCCGGCTAGTCAGATCCAGGAACAGGTCAAGGCTAAGACCGACGACGGCGCCCCGCCAGTCCGCCCTGCTGTCCGGCCCGGTTCCCAAATGACGCCTGCAAGGCCGCGGAACAGGCCGAAAAGACCGATTAGTGTCGCGTTGGCCACACTATTCTTGACGTGGCCCTTTTATGACCTAAACTGCTTCACTGAGGTGCCTGAATGGCGCTGTGCAGCAACGAAAGTGAACAACGCTATGGCTACCGATTACGACGCCCCACGCAAGACAGAAGAAGAGACTCCCTCCGAGTCTCTGGAGGCCCTCCAGGCGTCCCGCGGCGGCGGTGCCCAGACCGCCGTCATCGACCTCGACGAGAACGACACCGCCGAGGGCATCGACCTTCCGGGTGCCGATCTTTCCAACGAGGAACTGACGGTCATCGTCGTTCCCGAGCAGTCCGACGAGTTCACCTGCGGATCCTGCTTCCTGGTCCGTCACCGGTCCCAGGTAGCCAAGGAAAAGAACGGCCTGAAGTACTGCCACGACTGCGAAGGCTAAATAGCCCTCCGCGCATTGCCCGCTTTGCGGCAAGGCAGCCTTCATAGCCAGGCAGCGTTCAGAGCAAAGCCACGCGAGGCGCCGGCTCCCAATGGGGAGGCCGGCGCCTCGCTTTTTCCCCACCAACGCCGTTATCCGCGGTAACGGAAACGTGGAGAAAGGGCCACGAACGTCTCTCGAAGCCCTGAAAAGAACCCCGGGAATTACGGCCCCGTGACCCGGTTTTTGCGATATTAACGGTTGCGCCCCGAACCGGCCACATCCCTCGTTAAGTGCTTTTGGCGCTCCTATTCTGGAGCTATCCAAACACTCACTCGAAAGGGGTGGCCAAATGAAAAAAATTCCCGTCTGGCTCACAGTCATCCTTATGGCTGTTGGACTGGGCCTGCTGGCGCCGGGCTCCGCTTCGGCGGCCTCCTACTGCGGGCAGGTGTGGGGCTCGCTGGCGAAGGCAAACCAGACCATGAGCACCGCAGCTGTCACCAATGTCCGCACAGGGCAGCACTACTGCTTCGACCGCCTCGTGATCGATCTCAAGGGCAAAGCCAAAGGCTACAACGTCCGCTACGTATCCAAGGTGTCCCAGGAAGGCTCAGGCCAGCCGATCAAGCTCCGCGGCGGCGCATTCCTGCAGCTCACCATCAACTCGCCGGCCTATGACAATGCCACCGGCAAGGCCACCTTCATCCCGGCCAACCGGTCCGAGGTGACCAAGGTGTCCGGGTACCACACGTTCCGGCAGGTCGCGTGGGCCGGCAGCTTCGAGGGCTACACCACCCTTGGCCTCGGCGTCCGCGCCCGGCTGCCGTTCAAGGTGTACACGCTGGACGGTCCCGGCTCCGGCTCCCGTCTTGTCGTCGACGTCGCACACTACTGGTGAGGTGCCTGCGCAGGGGCAGAGCGGCTGGGGATAAAGGGGTCCCCATACGTTCCGTTTCCTGACAGTCACTCATAAGCAGCGATGCCCCGCCTCCCGGACCAGTTCAGGCCGGGAGGCGGGGCATCGCTGCTGGTGAAGGCGGAAACGCTATTCGGGAACCACCAGCGCCGGAGTGTCCCTGCGGATGGTGTCGCCGCGGAAGTAGCCGGGCCGCAGGCGCGCCATCACCAGCATGAAGACGATCCCCAGGGCCAGGATCCCCACGCCGAGCACGAACACGAGCCCCACGCCGAAGATCTCCGAACCGCTGCCGAACTCCGGGGCCCAGCTGTCGATGGCGGTCTGCAGGAAAACCACCGTCAGGCCGATTCCGCCCAGCAGCGGGCACAGCAGCCGCAAAACGAAGTTGCGGGCACTGCTGAAGACGCTGCCGCGGAAGTACCAGGCGCACGCAAAGGCCGTCAGCCCGTAGTAGAAGCAGATCATCAGGCCCAGGGCCAGGATGGTGTCGTTGAGGACGTTCTCGCTCACCACGTGCATCACGGCGTAGAACCCGGCGGAGAGCACGCCTGCCGCGACGGTGGCGAAGCCCGGCGTCGAGAACTTCTTGCTCATGTGGCTGAACTGCGTGGGCAGTGCGCCGTAGTGCGCCATTGCCAGCAGGCTGCGCGAGGGGGACGTGAACGTTGATTGCAGCGACGCCGCGGAACTGGACAGGACCGCTAGGGACATCAGGATGGCGAACGGGCCCATGACGGGGGAGGCCAGGGCGGTGAACACATTCGCGTGGTTCTCCTCGTTGTTGAGGCCGATCCCCGTGTCCCCGACGCCGGCAAACATCATGGTGGCGATGGTCACCAGCAGGTAAATGCCCAGGACGACGACGGCCGTCAGGGTGCCGGCGAGGCCCGCGGTCTTCTTCCCGTTGGCCGTTTCCTCGTTGACCGTCAGGCACACGTCCCAGCCCCAGTAGACGAAGATGGACAGCGAGATGCCGGCGGCAACCTGGCCGAACGTCTCGATCTTTGTCACGTCGAACCATTCCCAGCTGAACGGGATGGCGGTGCTGGACGTGGACCAGTTGGCGAACGCCATGGCGACGAAGAGGCCCAAAACCACCAGCTGGAATCCCACCAGCCCGTATTGGACCACCTTGGTGGTGTGCAGGCCGCGGTAGCTGACCCACACGGCCAGCGCCACGAAGACGAAGCACGTCAGCACGTTCAGCGGCTTGTTGGCGGCCAGATCCGCCAGTTCGGGGGACCCGGTGACCTGTGCCAGGAAGAGGTAGAAGAAGTCCACCGCCACCCCGGCGAGGTTGGACAGCACGATGATGTTGGCGGCCAGCAGGCCCCAGCCGCCCATCCAGCCAACCCACGGGCCGAACGCCTTGGTGACCCAGGTGAACGTGGTGCCGCTGTCCGGGGAGTCCGCGTTCAGCTCCCGGTAGGCGAGCGATACCAGGATCATCGGGATGAAGCCGATGAGGAAGATCACCGGCAGCTGGAGCCCTGCCTCATTCACGGTGGGGCCCAGGGCGCTGGTCAGCGTGTAGGCCGGGGCGATGGTCGAAATACCCAGGACGACGACGGCCAGGAGGCCCAGCTGCCCGCCCTTCAGGCCCTTCCCGGTGATGCCGTGCGTTGCCTCGCCGGCCGGGGAAGCGTTCTTCCCGCCGGGCGGGATGCTCTGACGCGTGGTTTGGCTCATGACTGGCCCTTTCTAGACGGCAGCGGGCTGCTGCTGGGTGATGCAGTGAATGCCCCCGCCGCGGGCGAAGAGTTCGCGGGCATCGATCCCCACAACTGTGCGCCCGGGATATGCGTCCGCGAGGATGCGGAGCGACTTCTCGTCGTTGGGGTCGGAGAACGTGCAGGCGATGACGCCGCCGTTGACCACCACATGGTTGATGTAGCTGTAGTCCACGAAGCCTTCCGGGTCCGTCAGGGCAACGGGCGCCGGCACCTCGATGATGGACCATTCCCGTCCGGCGGCATCCGTGGTGGAGGACAGGAAGCTGATGATTTCGCGGCTCACCTCGTAGTCCGGGTGGGCGGGGTTCTGCTGGGAATGGACCAGCAGGGTGCCGGGGGACGGGATGGCGGCAACGATGTCCACGTGCCCGCGCGTTCCGAACCGCTGGGAGTCACGGGTGAGCCCCCGCGGCAGCCAGATTACCTTTTTGGCGCCGATGGTCCTGGCCAGTTCAGCTTCGACGTCAGCCTTGCTCAGTCCGGGATTGCGGCCCGGATCCAGCTGCACCGTGTCGGTGACAAGCACCGTGCCCTCGCCGTCCACCTGGATGCCGCCGCCCTCGTTGACCAGTTCGGACACGAGGTGCCGGGCGCGGGAGCGGCCGGCCACTTCGGCGGCGACCAGCGAGTCCTTGTCCCAGCTCGCCCAGTCCTGGGCGCCCCAGCCGTTGAAGACCCAGTCCACCGCACCCAGGGCGCCGTTTCCGTCCAGGACGAATGTCGGGCCGATGTCGCGCATCCAGGCGTCGTTGAGTTCCGCCGTCAGCACCTCGACGGCGGGGGACAGGTAGCGGGCGGCGGTTCCGACGTCGGACGGGTCCACCACCATGGTGACCGGTTCAAACTGGACGGCGGCATTGGCGACGGCGGCCCAGACGGAGCGGGCGGCGTGCGCCTCCGCGGCGGTGTCCCCAAGGGTGTAGCCGCCGGTGGGGAAGGCCATCCAAAGCCGCTCCTGGCGCGCCGTTTCGGCCGGCATGCACCACGTGCTCATGCGTTCACCCGCTCGCCGGTTGAGGTCGCGTCCTCGCTGGTTGAGCTTGCCGAAACCCCGCTGGTTGAGCCCGTCGAAACCTCGCTGCCGAACGGCTCCTCCGGGCGGACCGGCTCGGTGAGCCGGGCGTAGGTGTCCGGGCGACGGGTGGTCAGGAACGGGAACAGCGTCAGCCAGTCCTGGCGCTGGTCCAGGTCGAGGTCGGCCACGAGGACGGCCGACTCGTCGCGGGGCGCCTGCACCAGGATGCGGCCGTAGGGGTCGGAGATGAAGGAGGAGCCGTAGAAGTTCAGGCTGCCCTCCTGGCCCCAGCGGTTGGGGACCACCATGAACAGGCCGTTGGCGATGCCGTTGCCCACGATGACCTGTTGCCAGAGGGGCTGGGTGTCAAAGTCCGGGAACAGCGGCTCGGAACCGATCGCCGTCGGGTACACCAGCAGTTCGGCGCCGCCGAGGGAGTACATGCGGGCCAGTTCGGGGAACCACTCGTCCCAGCAGGTGGGCATGCCCAGCCGGGCGCCGCTGAGTTCAGCCGGGGCGTGGACCCTGTAGGCGTCCTCCGCGGACGGACCCTGGCGGAAGAACTTGTCCTCGTAGTATCCGGCGGTCACCGGGATGTGCAGCTTGTGGGTGCGGGCCAGGAGCTCGCCGGACGAGGACACGAGGATGGAGGTGTTCAGCCCCAGTCCGTCATCCGGGCCGTCCGGGTTGCCGGCGCGCTGGTAGAGCGAGGCGTGCACGGTGATGCCGTTCCGTCGGGCGGCGTCGGCGGCGAAGCGGAAGGTGGGGCCGGTCAGCAGGTCCTCGGCGGCGTCGGAAGGGCGCGGCCGGTCCTCGCCCTGCCGCCCAAGGTCATTCTCCGGCACCTGGTCTGCGGGGTAGCGGGAGAGGGTGAGCTCGGGCAGGAACACCACGGTGGCGCCCAGCCGGGCGGCACGGTCGATGCCGTCGTTGAGTTCCGCGTGGAGTGCGGCGGCGCTGCTGTGCCAGCGGTGCTGCACCACGCCGACCCTCAAGGCTGGACGTCCGGACGGCTCTGTCCGGGCGAGCGAAGCTGGCGCGTTGAGGCAGGTTATTTCGATCATGATGATGATTTCTCCAGTGAGACGACCGTCACTAAATGAATGACGTTCATTTAGTATGCACGTGCCGCGCGAGTGTGGCAAGGGCATATTGAATGCCGCTCGTTTATGACCCTTGGGCGTGGGCCGCAAAATAGTAAGTAAGCTGATCGTGAAATTCGGGTTCCGGTGCTCGCTGTGCCCGAGTGCCTGCGGTAGCGTCGAAACCACTGGACTATTCGAGGAGGATTCATGAAGGCTTCACCGACACTGACCAACAACATGCAGGCCGTTCTGGCGGACCTGATCGAACTGCACATCCAGGGCAAGCAGGCGCACTGGAACATCGTTGGAACCAACTTCAGGGATCTGCACCTTCAGCTGGACGAGATCGTCGATGCCGCCCGGGCCTTTGCCGATGACATGGCGGAGCGCATGCGCGCCCTGCATGCCCTGCCGGACGGGCGCAGCGCCACTGTGGCGAAGGCGACCCACCTTCCGCAGTTCCCCGACGGGCTCATCAGCACCAAGGATGCGATCGACCGCATAGTCGCCGCACTCGAAGCGGCCGTGGGTACCATGCGCAAGGTCCATGACGAGGTGGATGAGGAAGACCCCACCACCGCGGACCTGCTGCACACCTTCATCGAAAAGCTCGAGCAGTATGCGTGGATGGTAGGCGCCGAGAACATGAAGGCGTCGGCCAGCGTCACGCACCCTGACGCCAAGTAGCCGGCGCGCCGCGCGCCGCCGGCTGGAGTAGGGGCAGTCCCGGAGGAATTTCTCCGGGGCTGCCCGTTGCTGTGTCGGCTGCCGTGGGTGCGGCGCCGGTTACTGGGTCCCGGCTACTTCGCGCGCGGAACGCGGCGAAGTACGACGGCGGCGAGCACCGAGGCTCCCGCCATCAGTACCAGCGCAATCGCCGCTGTGATGTGGACACCCGAATCAAACGCTGCCCGGGCGGCCGCCGTGAGGCCCTCGGCCACCGGGGTCGGCAGCGACCCGACCAGCTCCATGGCGCCGGCCAGCGTTTCCCTGGCCTGGTCTGCGGACGCCGCCGGGATGGTTTGGGCAACTGAGTCGGGCAGGGAAAGGTGCTGCTGGTACGACGCGGTCAGGATCGATCCCAGGATGGCTGTGCCCAAGAGTGAGCCCACTTCGTATCCGGTCTCCGAGATCGCTGCGGCCGCTCCGGACTTGTCCGCGGGCACCGCTCCGAGAATCAGGTCGTTCGAGATGGTCTCGGCAGATCCCACACCCAGCGCCAGAATAAGGAGGGCGGCCAGCAGCACTGTGGGACCGGCGTCGTGATTCCCGAACGCCACGAGGGCGTAACCGGTGGCGCTCAGCGCCAGTCCCGCGGCCACCACGAACCCGGGGCGAACCTTCCGGACCAGCGGAACCACCAGCAGTCCCGCCACCACCATGGCAGTAAGGGCAGGCAGCATCGCCGTGCCGGATTGCGAGGGCGACATGCCTTCAAGCAGCTGCAGGTGCTGGGCCAAGAATAGGATGAACCCGTTGTAGGAGAACAGCGCCAGGACGTTGGCCGTGATCGCAGTGCTGAACACCCGGTTCCTGAACAGCGATAAGTCCAGCAGCGGGGATGCGAGGGCCCGCTGCCGGCGGACGAAGACGAAGCACATGCCCAGGCCAAACGCCAGAACTCCGAGGGACTGCACGCCGGGGCCGTGGGTGGCCAGTTCCTTGATGCCGTAGACCACCGGCACCATGGTCAGCATGGACAGTGCAATGCTGGGCCCGTCCACCCGTCCCGGGCTGGGGTCCTTGGACTCAGGAATGAGGAAGCGGCCGAAGACCAGCGGCGGCAGCATGATCGGTACGGCCACGAGCAGGACGGCGCCCCACCAGAAGTGCTCCACCAGCCAGCCGCCGAAGATCGGCCCCAGCGCGGCGCCGCCGGAAAACCCGGCAGCCCAGATGGCCACCGCCAGCCTCCGCCTGCCGGTCTCCCGGAAGATGTTGCGGATCAGGGACAGTGTGGAGGGCATGAGCATGGCACCGAAGAATCCCATGGCCGCGCGGCCTGCAATGAGCCATTCGGCGCTCGGGGCGAAGGCTGATGCCGCTGAGACCGCCGCAAATCCCGAAATGCCAACCAGCAGCAGCCGGCGGCGCCCGATCCTGTCGCCAAGGCTACCCATGGCGACGAGAAGTCCGGCCAGGACAAGGGCGTAGGCGTCCACTATCCACAACAGCTGCACGCCCGAGGGGTCCAGGGTGCGGGCGACCGCGGGAAGGGCGAACGTCAGCGCGGTGTTGTCCACGGCCACCAGGAGGACAGGGAACATCAGCAGGGCAAGGGCAAGCCAGTCGCGCGCGCCGCCACCGCTGGAGACCTGGCCGGCAGGTGTGCGCTCCCGGGGCAGGGATGGGTTCATGGTCATAAGTTAACTATACCGTCTAGACGGTATAGTTACAGATCTCCCGCTGCGAAGGGGCATGATGGAAGCCATGCCCAGAAAACCGGTCGCCCGCGGCGCAGTGCTCGATGCGTTTGAATCCCTGCTGATCGAGGTGGGGGAGCGTGCCGCCACACTTGACGCCGTGGCCGCCCGTGCTGGCGTGTCCAAGGGCGGGCTGCTGTATCACTTTCCGAACAAGGAAGCGCTGATCAGTGTCCTGCTGGACAGGCTGGACGAGTTCGCGGAGGCGGATGCCCAGGCCATGGCGGCGGCTCCCGAGGGTGCTGCCGCCTACTTCATCAAATCGTCCGTCTGGGCGGACACCCCGCTCGACCGTGCGATCGTGGCCGCCACCAGGCTCGCCGAGGTGGCGCACGAGGAGACCCGGCGCCGGTTCGCCCATATCCAGCAGCGGTGGCTCGACGAGATTGCCCGCGACGTCGGACCTGGCCTCGCCAAGGCCGTCCTCTATATGGGGGACGGGCTGTACTTCAACGCCATGCTGTCCGTCGGCCCGGCCGCGACGCCGTCGGAGACCGCGGTCGACGTCGAAAGCCTTCTTGCGGCCCTCGACCGGCTGCGGGGGTAAGCCGGCTGCGCGGGTAGTTGCGCGCCGGGGGTGGGCCAGCCCACGCCGCCACAGTTTGCAGACGCGATCCCGGCGTAGGAGAATAGCCTCTGTGACAGCTGTCACCGCTCAACTGAATATGCCTTTGATCTGCGGCGGGAGAGTCCTGCAAGTAGGTACAAGCAGGCGCCGTAGGAGCAAAACCTCCCCAGGAATCTCTCAGGCCCATGTACCGCCGCGGCAAGGCAACTCTGGAAAGCAGCAGGCTGCCCGCATTGAATGTTCCGCCAACACGCGGACGGTTCAGGGCATGCTGTGCTCACCGACGGTGCAAGCGGAGCTGTGCGTAGGCGCAGCAACGCGGAAACTCTCAGGTCCAATACAGAGCGGGGAGGAACCCGAATCACTGTGGCGTACCCCGCGCCCTTAGTTATGGAGTTCCTTTTGACCGTAGATTCAGCCTCCGCCTCCTTTGTCGACCGGCATATTGGTGCCCGCCGACAGGCCGACGTCGAAGCCATGCTCAAGGCCGTCGGCTACGAGACAGTCGATGCACTGGTTGACACGGCAGTGCCGAAAGACATCCGGCAGGACTCCCCGCTGGAGCTCTCCCCGGCCCTGAGCGAGGTCGAAACCCTCGCCGAACTCCGGAATCTCGCGGCCAAGAACAAGACCGCCGTCCAGATGATCGGCCAGGGCTACTACGACACCGTCACGCCGCCGGTGATCCGCCGCAACATCCTTGAAGCCCCCGCCTGGTACACCGCGTACACGCCGTACCAGCCGGAGATTTCCCAGGGCCGCCTCGAGGCCCTGCTGAACTTCCAGACCATGGTCCAGGACCTGGTCGGCCTGCCGATCGCCAACGCGTCGCTGCTGGATGAGGCGACGGCGGTGGCAGAGGCCGTACTGCTGATGCGCAGGGCCAACAAAAACAAGGACGCCAAGGACGGCAAGACGGTCCTGGATGCCGACTCCCTGCCGCAGACCATCGCGATCGTCAAGGGCCGCGCCGAGGCGCTTGGCTTCGAGGTCGAGGTCGCCGACCTGTCCCAGGGACTGCCCGACGGCGACATCAACGGCGTCGTCCTCCAGCAGCCCGGCGTCTCCGGGCGCGTCTTCGACCACACCGGGGTCATCGCCGCCGCCAAGGAACGCGGCGCCCTGGTCACGGTGGCCGCCGACCTGCTGGCGCTGACGCTCATCACGCCCCCGGGCGAGCAGGGCGCGGACATCGCCGTCGGCTCCGCCCAGCGCCTGGGCGTCCCGCTGTTCTACGGCGGACCGCACGCCGCGTACATGGCCGTGCAGAAGGGCCTGGAACGCTCCCTTCCCGGCCGCCTCGTGGGCGTCTCTAAGGACAACGCCGGCACTCCCGCTTACCGCCTCGCGCTGCAGACCCGGGAGCAGCACATCCGCCGCGAGAAGGCCACATCCAACATCTGCACTGCGCAGGCGCTGCTGGCCATCGTGTCCTCCTTCTACGCCGTCTACCACGGACCCGAAGGCCTGAAGGCGATCGCCGAAACCGCACACGGCCATGCCAAGACCCTGGCCGCCTCGCTCAAGGCCGCCGGGCTGGACGTCCTACACACCAGCTTCTTCGACACCGTGACGGTTTCCGTCCCGGGCAAGGCCGCCGGCATCATCGCCGCCGCCGAAGAGAAGGGCATCAACCTCCGCAGCATCGACGCCGACAGCGTCGGCATCTCCACTGACGAAACCACGACGCCGGCCATCGTGGCTGACGTTCTTGCTGTCTTTGGTGCCACGTCAGTGGGGTCCACGGGCAGTTTCGCCCTGGACGCCGCCGTCGAGCGTTCCTCCGCATACCTGCAGCACCCGGTGTTCAACACGCACCGCTCCGAAACCCAGCTGTTGCGCTACATCCGTAAGCTCTCCGACCGCGACCTGGCGCTGGACCGGACCATGATCCCGCTGGGCTC